>NZ_PEIG01000010.1 GCF_002749975.1 Gloeocapsopsis sp. IPPAS B-1203
TCGGACCTGACAATCCCCAGTTGATCGCTTCAGAGCGCGAGATTGTGCCGATACCTTCTACACGGCGGCGGAAGATGGGATTATTGGTAATCAGACGTTCGTATTCGTCTACTTTTGGGTCAAAATAGTCGCAAAAGTCGAAGCACTTATCTACCCAGCCATAAGGTAAATCGACCGCGACTCCACCGATGCGGAAGTAGTTGTTGTTCACCATCCGGTAGCCTGTGGCTGCTTCCCATAGGTCGTAAATCAGTTCCCTTTCTCGAAAGATATAAAAAAACGGAGTTTGCGCACCAACATCAGCCATAAACGGTCCCAACCACAGCAAGTGATTGGCAATGCGGTTCAACTCCAGCATGATGACGCGGATGTAGCTAGCGCGTTTGGGAACAGGAATATCAGCTAATTTCTCCGGTGCATTGACAGTGACGGCTTCATTGAACATTCCGGCAGCGTAGTCCCAGCGACTCACATAGGGAACGTACATGATATTGGTGCGGTTTTCCGCGATTTTCTCCATTCCACGGTGCAGATAGCCAATGACTGGCTCGCAATCTACTACATCTTCGCCATCCAAGGTGACGATCAGTCGTAGTACGCCATGCATCGAAGGATGGTGCGGACCCATGTTCAGCACCATAGGTTCCGTTCTCGTTTCAATTCTTGGCATAGAGCAGCAAGTTTAAGTTTTGTAGCGTTGTCTTCATTATCACTGACGGCGATGTTTTTGTGTATTGGGAATGAGCAATTAGCAGTTAAAAAGTTATGAGTGTTAAGTGTTGAGTTTTAAGTTAAGAAAATTCTAATGCCTCCAGCACCTTTCTTCGCTTTCCAAAACTCAAATCTAGCCATCAGTCACTCGCTCCTCGCCCCTCATTTTTGACAAATACTTAATAACCTTACTACAATAAGAGATTGTGCTGTCTAAACCCTGCTCGGATCAGGTGAATGATTAGCAAAAGTTGGTAGCTTATCAACAAAGCTTACCAGCTACCTGTACGGCAAAGTTACAAAATATCCCATGACTTACGCAATTATTGAAACTGGCGGCAAGCAATTAAGAGTAGAGCCTGGTCGCTTTTACGATATTGAACGCTTGAGCGTTGAACAAGACGAAAAAGTTACTTTGGACTCAGTTTTATTTGTACAACACGACGACGGCATTGCGATTGGACAGCCGTTTGTGGATGGAGCGACAGTAGAAGGCACAGTGTTACGTCATCTACGCGATCGCAAAATTCTTGTGTACAAAATGAAACCAAAGAAGAAAACGCGCAAAAAGCGGGGACATCGTCAGGAAATCACGCGGTTGATGATTAATTCCATTAGCTTGAATGGTTCAGTGTTTACTTCCGACGCAGCACAACCAAATGCTAGCGCAGCTGCTTCATCTGACGCTGAGGTAGAATCCTCTGCTGAAACTGCTGATGAAGCACAATAGAAAGACAGAGATTCAGAGGAAATTATGGCTCACAAAAAAGGAACTGGTAGTACCCGCAACGGTCGTGATTCAAATGCCCAACGCCTAGGCGTAAAACGCTTTGGCGGCGAAAAAGTTCGTGCTGGTAACATCATAGTGCGCCAGCGCGGTACTAAATTTCACCCTGGAAACAATGTAGGCATTGGCAGCGACGACACCTTATTCGCTTTAATTGATGGCGTGGTGACTTTTGAAAGAAAGGACAGAACCCGCAAAAAAGTCAGTATATATCCGGCTGCAGTGCAAGAAGCTGTGGCAGCAACAGGATCGTAACAGGCGATCTTTTAGGTTGGGAAGGCTACTTGCTTAAGGCGGTAGCCTTTTAATTTGCTTATTCACTCAATCACAGCCACCAGTAAATCCAAGTTTGTGCTACTCCACCTATCACCAAACCGACAATCGAAACAGCAGTTAATATCCAAAATATTTGCATTTCACTCCATCCAGCTCTTTGTGCATCCAAGCGAAATAATGTAGCAGAAGACACAGCAACTAATCCATGTGCAAATATATGAAACCAGGAGATAATCAGGACGGTTAAAAAAGCTCCGACGACAGCGACAAAAAAAGCTCTGGTGTCAGACTTAAATAAAAGTCCTAGATCATTTTTTAATTGAGACCACGGAGAAGCCAGGAGGGTGGAGAGGAAGAAAATACACGCGATCGCAACCACCCAAGCTGCTATGGGATCGTTGAATGCTTCTAACAACCAGCCGAAGGTAATGTACGTTAATAGCAGTAAGGTGAAAGATAGCCAAGGAATTTTGAAACTTAGCATTGAACTGGTAAGTTACTCATTTAACACGTTGGTGAGGGTAGTAGAGGTAACAACATCTGCTTAACAGCTCTGTTCATAATTGTCTTTATGTGCAACAAATTGGATAAAACTTGTCTCTAGCTGTAGTTTTATGCCAAATTCCTACTTAAGCAGTCGTATTGTAACTCGGCTATAGCTTTACTCGTACTGCACTGCCTATCTTAGGAGTTTTACACCTTCACAAAGACTTTATGATTGAGGATTACAGCAGCAGAACCAGTATGAGATATCTTTATCTTCTACACTCTGCGCTTTATACTTAGCCTTTTAGCAAGTCAGTTAACTATCTTCCTTATGAACAAAAAACTTATTCGCTGTATTCGTAAACATTTGTAAACTATTATGAGTGACATTTATCCAGTGTCAGATTGTCTCAAGGAACTCTCATGAAGCAACTTGTTATTGCTGAACGCTACTGCTTAATTGGTCATATTTTGGCAAAGACTTTTGGACTTGCAGGGTTGATCCTAGTCGTACCGCATGCTGACGCCATCTTACATTTACTGCCAGAGGGAAGCACTTTATTTCAGTGGAGTGTAGAAAAGTCTATGGCTGGAGGTGGTGTAACTGACATCCTGCTAGGATTAGTCGCTGTCTCAATTTTTGCCTACCGCACGGTTGGAGTACGACTAACATTGGCATTTATGCTGCCAGCCATTTTTATATCTTTGGCGAGTGAATTATTAGGAACAGGTACTGGGTTTCCGTTTGGAGATTACAGCTACCTTAGTGGATTGGGTTACAAGATTGCAGGGCTAGTGCCTTTTACTATCCCTTTGTCTTGGTTCTATATGGGTTTTTCTTCCTATTTAATTGCTAATGTTGCTTTGAATACTGCTAAGTCTAGCTGGTTGCGCCAATTAGGTGCTGTGTTACTAGGTGCAATGCTGTTTACAGCTTGGGATTTTGCCCTGGAACCAGCAATGAGTCAAACAACTTTTCCTTTTTGGTATTGGGCAGAACCAGGAGCTTTCTTTGGTACACCCTATCGTAATTATTTGGGCTGGTATGGCACGAGTGCCTTATTTATGAGTGTGGCTGCATTGTTATGGAAAAATCCCCCATTAAACTTAAACCGCTCGCAGCTGATTGTGCCATTGATTGTTTATTTAAGTAACGTTGCGTTTGCTGCCGCTATTAGCTTAGCTTCTGGATTTTGGATTCCAGTAGCTATGGGTTTAATCTTGGGTGTCATTCCAGTTATTTTTCTATGGTGGATGGCACAACCCAGTACAGAAAATACTCCTGTCACAGAAGCAACGACAGGTGTTGTTAACAACCCTTCTGTCAAAGTTGCTTTAAAGTAAACCGTGCAGGGAGTTGATGTGGTCAGCTGGTTAATATTTCAAGGCGCTATTGCATTGTTGCTACTGATTCAAATTCCAGCAACAGCAGTTTTACTATCGCGCTTACTCAAAGGTCCTCGTCGCCATCCTCCCTTAGAACCTACCTTGGCTACACCAGAACTTGTAGGTAGTGTGAGTGTCGTGGTTCCCACTTTAAATGAGGCTGACCGCATTAGTCCCTGTTTAGCTGGGTTGAGTCGGCAAAGTTACGAAGTTCGAGAAGTTATTGTTGTAGACAGCAACTCTCAGGATGGAACACCAGATTTAGTAAAAGCGGCACAAAAACACGACCCGCGCTTTCATTTGATGACAGATGACCCTTTACCTTCCGGTTGGGTAGGTCGTCCGTGGGCATTACATCATGGGTTTTTACATAGTTCGGAAGATAGTGAATGGTTTTTAGGGATGGATGCGGATACCCAACCTCATCCTGGTTTGGTTGCTAGCTTGGTGAAAACTGCACAAGATGAAGGCTATGACTTGGTTTCTTTATCACCGCAATTCATTCTCAAGTCTCCTGGCGAATGCTGGTTACAACCTGCGTTATTAATGACCCTGCTGTATAGATTTGACAGTGCTGGTGTCGATGCTGCAGTTGCCGAAAGAGTCATGGCGAATGGACAGTGCTTTTTGTGCCGTCGTGCGGTATTGGCTCAAGTGGGTGGCTATAGTAGCGCTAAAAGCTCTTTTTGTGATGATGTGACATTGGCACGAAATATTTCATCTCAGGGCTTTCGCGTAGGGTTTTTGGATGGGGCAAAGGTTTTTAAGGTCAGGATGTATGAAGGAGCAATCCAAACGTGGCAAGAATGGGGGCGATCGCTTGATTTAAAAGATGCCTCCTCGTCTGCGGCTTTATGGTGGGATTTGTGGCTGCTATTTGCAGCTCAAGCTTTACCTTTGCCCATTGTCTCAAGCTACTTGCTGTTTTTACCGTCTACACCTACACCTTTTTTACTCTCATTACTGGGACTCAATGTCTTTTTGCTAATCATCCGCTTTGCTTTATTATTTGCGATCGCGCCTTCTTACGATCGCTCTCAAGCACAAGGAGGTTGGTTATTCTGGTTTTCACCTTTCGCCGATCCTTTAGCAGTACTGCGGATTTTCTTATCTGCTTTTCACACTCCTACTCAGTGGCGGGGTCGCCAGTACGATCGTCCGAGTTAACTTGATCTGCGCGTTCTAGTTCCCAAAGAATTTGGTTTCCTTCGCGTCGGACGCGTGACACAATCCAGTTGCGCCAGCGCCACTCGTCACCACGACTAGTTACTGCGCTGGCGTGCACGTCCATCAAATCTGCTAATTCAGAGCTTGTAATTAAGTAACCTTTCGCTGCGATTTCGTCAGCAATCCGTAAAGTTTCTACTAAGCTACGTAGCAGTGCCACTCTCGTCTCGCGGGGCATTTCTTCGCTAGCAACAACGGAGTTTGGTGTGGTAGATTCCATCATGGTCATATCTGAGACAAGGTGGCTAGAAGTTGTAGTCTTTTCGTAAGTTATCGTAGAGTGTGGTACGTAATCAGATACTTCTGTTACCAGTACAGAATTTGATGTGAGTTGTTGCAGCGTTGGGTTTTTACCAGTGGCAAATGCCCGCGCAATTTTGTCACAGCGTTCGTTACCTACATTACCTGCATGACCTCGCACATACTGCCATTGCACGCCCTGGTTGTTTCTTTCATCCAGAATTTGCCAGAGATCTTGGTTAAGTACTGGTTTTCCTTGGGCAGTTTTCCAACCTTTCTTTTTCCAACCTTTTACCCATTGTGTGATGCCTTTAATTAGGTACTCACTATCGGTGTACAGCGTAATGGGTTCATGAGTCGGTACGGTTGCGAGCAATTCTAGCGCGGCGATCGCAGCTTGCATTTCCATGCGATTGTTAGTGGTTTGTGATTCGTAACCACCGAGTTCGTGAACCGAGCCATCAGCCAGGTAAGCAACAACAGCCCAACCACCAGGACCAGGGTTGCCAGTGCAGGCTCCATCAGTGTATATGCTTTTGATTGTGGAGTTAGAAGGCATATGAAAATTGACTGCTATACACGCCTCAAAATAACTTCGCCTAAAGACAATGGTGCTAAGTCTTGATAACAAAAAGGTGAAGGACTATTAAGGCTAGCATAATTGCGTTTGGTTCTACCTAAATTTTTGCTAGCAAGTTACCTTATTAGTATATTTGTTCTACTTTGCAACAGATCTCACTCGAATAAACCACGCTTCTTTTGACCCTCAAAGACGACACTCGCTCAAATGTATCACTTTTAAACCTTTTTGCATGTACGAGCCACTACATCACAAGTATCGACCCCAAAACTTTGCCCAACTAGTGGGACAAGAGGCGATCGCCACAACGTTGAGTAATGCTGTTCGTACCAGCAGAATAGCTCCTGCGTACTTGTTTACAGGTCCGCGAGGGACAGGAAAAACATCTAGCGCTCGCATTTTGGCAAAATCGCTTAATTGTTTAGCAAGCAACATGCCTACCGCAGAACCTTGTGGAGTGTGCGAGGTGTGTCGAGGAATTGCAAATGGTTCCGCGTTGGATGTAATTGAAATTGATGCTGCGAGTAATACAGGGGTAGACAACATTCGGGAAATTATCGAGCGATCGCAGTTCGCTCCAGTGCAGTGTCGCTACAAAGTATATGCGATCGACGAATGCCATATGCTGAGTACCGCAGCCTTCAACGCTTTACTTAAAACGCTCGAAGAGCCACCACCACATGTTGTTTTTGTATTAGCAACAACTGATCCCCAGCGAGTTTTACCAACAATTATTTCCCGCTGCCAGCGGTTTGATTTTCGCAGAATTCCCTTAGAAGCGATGGTGCAGCATCTCCAAGCGATCGCGGCACAAGAACAAATCCACATTACCAGTGAAGCCATAACACTAGTTGCACAACTATCTCAGGGAGGATTGCGAGATGCCGAAAGCCTTTTGGACCAACTGAGTTTGTTATCAGGCAGTGTCACAGTAGAGAGTGTTTGGGACTTAGTCGGTGCTGTTGCTGAACCAGATTTGCTCGCATTACTAGAGGCGATCGCACACAACAACGCTGAACAGCTTTTAGACCGTACGCGTCAATTGTTAGAACGCGGCAGAGAACCTCTAACAATCTTGCAAAATCTCGCAAGTTGCTATCGCGATTTACTCATTGCCAAAACCGCCCCTCACCGTAACGATTTAGTTGCTTGTACTCCAACAACATGGCAAGCAATGTGTCACTTAGTGCAGCAGTGGGAAATAGCAACGATTCTCGAAGGACAAAAAAATCTCAAAACGAGTGAAGTGCAAATTAAAACTTCTACGCAACCGCGACTGTGGTTAGAAGTCACACTACTCGGATTATTATCTGTCACAAGTACGCCTGGACTGTCTTTGGTTAGCATCAATCGTCATAGCAACACCAACATATCACCTGTCAAAGACACTCCACGCCCTCAAACACCACCAGCAACCGTGACTGCACCTGAGAAAATACAACCAATACAACAAGAGGTTGTTGAACCATCGCCTCCACCGCCAGCTGATCGCGATTATTTAGATATCAGCGGTGAGGAAGATGAAGTTGAAATTGATACTGAAGTTGTCACCAACCAGTCTGTTGATTTAGAACAAGTTTGGCAACAGTTACTACAAAACCTGCCATTGCCAAGCAAAGCATTATTTAAAGAACATGGCAGCCTTGTCGCAATTTATGAGCAACAAGCCATCATTGGTATTCGTTCGCCGAAGTTACTCAAAATTGCCCAAACTAAAGTCACAGATTTGGAAGCGGCATTAGGAAAAATATACGATCGCAAGATCAAAGTACAACTAGAAGTTGCCGCAACTCATCAGTCGAATGTCCCCAAAGCAGCACCGCAGCCTACAAGAAATCCTGCGGTGAGTACTGTCTCTTCTCCTCAAGCAACTTCATCAGCACCTAGCACGACATCTACTTTAGTTAAAACCCAAGACGCGATTGCGCACAGCGCAGCACCCGAGGCGATCGCGCTTGAAGCCATTCCTGACACACCAATTACCGAGCCACTTTCAATCGCTGAATCTGCCGATGCTACAGATGAGGTGGCGATCGCCGCTCAACGTTTAGCTGATTTTTTCAAGGGTGAGATTCTGCAACTCAATGATGGTTCGCTATTTACTCAACCAATGACAACAAGCAGCCTACCACCGCAGGCTGCCTTAGATTGGGATGATGCTGAAGATACCGACTTTGATTTCTAATTGTTGCCTTGATGGACGGTTTTCACCCATTTTAGCCGCTTTGGTCGCACTGACATTCGTGCAGTGGTACTTGCCATCACCACCATCCAATGGCACATGTACAAAGTACCGCGCAGCGTTTGTAGAAAGATAACAAACAATGCTGACCAAGTGAGCTTATCTTCAAGCGTACGAATGCGCTTTAAACCAAGGAACATCCAGAGCATAAATATGGTGACAGTAAAGCTCGTGAGTGGCGTGAGCACAGGTAATCGGTTACGGGCGATCGCCATCAGTAGATCAGGAACTTGAGCGATCGGGACAATGTACTGAATCAGCAAAAACATCAGCAAGTCGAATTTTTTACCAGCACCCATGCGGCTTTTTACAATTAGCCGCCAATAATCTAAATATCGTTGATAGCCACCTTCTGACCAGCGATTACGTTGATGCCATAAGGCGATCGCATTTGTTACGCCTTCTTCTTCGACATCTGGGTAGCTGACAAATTCAATTTCCCAATTGTCTAAGTGTAAGCGTAAAGTGAGGTCAAGATCGTCAGTAATGGTTTCTTCGTTCCAACCACCACAACGCTCAAGTGCTTGACGGCGTACAAATTGACCATTTCCGCGCAACTCACCGATTCCACCAACGGCTACGCGCTGCTGCTGAACGTAGCTATCTACAGCCATTTCTGCCATTTGTCCACGAGTCCAGAAGTTCTCGTAAGAGTTGGCGATCGCTTTGCGTACTTGTACGGCTCCGACAGCGCGTCTGTGAAATATTGGCAATACACGCTGCAGCAAATCAGGCGTTACCTGTGCATCCGCATCAAATACTGCCAAAATCTCACCCTTAGTTAGTGGTAAAACTTGGTTCAATGCGCCTGACTTACCACCAGCAGCACCTGTACCCCGTCGTAACACTTTTAACTTATGGTAAGTTTGCTGTAATTTTTCTAGAAGTGCTGGTGTTTGGTCAGAACTATTGTCATCAATCACCCAAACTTCGTAGCGGTCTACTGGATAATCGAGGCTACAAAGAGTCTTGACTAAATTACCAATGACTGCTTCTTCATTTTTAGCTGCGACTAACAGAGAAACCGAAGGTAAATAATCGACTGGCGCATTTTGGGTACGAGGACGAGCAAAAACTAACCGGAGAGTATGAATTCCCCACAATGTCGTTAAACCTAATACCAGCCAAAATCCAAAAGAAATTAAATGAAGGGCAATTGTGCCACTCCAAACTACGACTAACACAACAGCTGCTTTGCGTCTACGACCCTCGCCACAAGTCTTGGGAGTTGTTTGCAACGCTTGTGGCTCGTCTTCTGATAACTCAGATAACAAGGAGCCAAGAGCATCAAGCTCACTGTAAGAATCGTTTTCGGGCCAGGAATTCGCTGGCATAATTTACTTGATCAACCACCAGAATTTATCTACACACTTCTAAGAAGCTAGGAGTGCCTTAACATCATACTCGCTGACTATTATCATCTCACCTTTGTCTAGCGTTTCTTGATTGACCTCAGACTGAGTACAGTAACGCTGACATCAGCAGATTTTGTTGTCAGGAATAGCAATCGCTGCAACAATCGCTGAAGCACGAAGTCTGTTAATGCAATTTTCCTTAGCTCTAATAAAAGCAAGTGCAGCCCTATTGTACCCGACATTGAGAGGAGCGAGGGGAGAAGTGTTAGTAACGCTTTGGCTAATTTTGAGTTTTGAATCCTCAAAAGTTTTAGAAAGTGAACAAAGGTGCCTGAGGCATTAGAACTGCTTCAACTCTCTTGAACTCACCACTCAAAACTCTTGACGAGAAACTCCTAGTCTCCCTCGCACCCCTGCTACAGCAGCTCAATATTTGGGAATACTAGGCGTAGGAGCTAATTTTATTGTTTTTACTCCTTATTGCCACATATAAATATTTTCACAATCCCAATATGTCAATTGAGCAACTACAACCTGCTGCTTTGCAAGAAGTCAGAGTCTATCAACCGTATTTTCAGGGCAATAAACGCAATACACTCCCCTTAGCAATTAGTCTTTACAAACAAGGAGTGCTTCAAGGACAGCGCAATATAGAAGGTGGTGATGATATTCCTTTTGTTGCGACTTGGAACGTTTCTACTCTACCTGCCGATTTAACTCGCTGTCGAATGCAGTTCGACGGTAAGGCAGATCTCAGTTATGAGGTGATGATGTCTAGTTCGGAACTCGTAGACTTTCTGATCGAGACGATTTTACATTTCAAACGGACTAATACAGTTGATTTCTCTAAGGGTTTTTACCGCAAACTACTCCGCTTCGACGATTAGATCAGAAAATCTTACTTCATTTTGTAACTTAAACTTCCAATCTGTTAGCCGTCTACCCTCAAACTACAAGAACTGCTGATGAGTCTTATCAAATAGCATGTTCAACCTAGAATATATAAATAATAAAAGTCGCGTGCGGCGAAATGTTGAGTTTAGGGAGTGGGGACGTGCCGAATGCTAAGTACTTGCTGATTGGATCAATGGAAGCTTACAGCGGTAAGTCGGCAACAGTGCTGGGGTTATCCGATCAGCTAAAGGATTCAAAACTCGATATTGCCTATGGCAAACCTCTGGGTAATTGGATGAATGACTCTGATGAATCGCTGATTGACGCAGATGTTCAGTTTATTAACCAAATACTTCAGCTACCAGAAAACAAACTATTACCGTCGCTCCTGACTTTAAATGAAGCCAACATTCAAAAGCGCCTGCGCGGTGAAGATACAAATGATTACCAATCGGCTGCAACACAATATCTGCAGTCAAAGGGAGATTTGGTGTTACTTGAAGGTCCAGGTACTTTAGAAGAAGGCAGCTTATTTGGTTTAAGCTTACTAGAGATTGCTGAAGTTGTTGATGCGAAAGTACTGCTTGTCGCACGATACAAACCAGTGTTTTTAGTGGAGGCACTTTTATCTGCGAAGCGGCGCTTGGGCGATCGCTTAATTGGTCTCTTAATCAATGATATTGCTCCAGAACAGATGGAGACTGTTAATACAGAAGTCCGCTCATTTTTGGAAAAACAAGGTGTTCCAGTCTTGGGAACACTACCAAAACATAATTTATTGCGGAGTGTCAGCGTCGCTGAACTTGTTCAGCACTTAGGTGCAGAAGTATTGTGTCGTCCCGATCGCCTGGATTTAATGGTAGAAAGTCTGGCAATTGGCGCTATGAATGTCAATGCGGCTCTAAAATATTTCCGCAGACGGCAGAACATGGCAGTGGTAACAGGTGGCGATCGCGTAGAAATTCAACTTGCTGCTTTGGAAAGTTCGACACAATGTTTGATTTTAACGGGACAACTACCACCACCACCATTTATTCTCTCCAAAGCTGAGGAACTAGAAATTCCCATTTTGTCTGTTGATCTCGATACACTCTCGACAGTAGAAATTATTGATCGCACTTTTGGACAAGTCCGTCTGCATGAACCAATTAAAGTACAATGTATCCGCGAGTTGATGCAGGAGCATTTTGATATCGAGCGCTTGTTGTCGCAATTAGAGTTAAAGCCTGCAGTGGCATTGCCTTAGCATCTCATGAAGTAGTGGCAGCAGATTTATCGGTTTTTGACTGTTGCCTTAGCACTTTCTCTGCGTCCTGTAATTGGAACGTGCTTAGTTGCACTGGCTAAGCCAAATATTGGCATGTTGCCATAAAAGGCTTCATAATTACCAGGTTCAATTAGGTAAGTTTCGTGCCAAATTCCTACACTGCCATCGTTACCTATGGCACGATTAAAACGTTGCCATGCCGATAGATGAGGATCAGCAGGATTCTTAGCAAAACGCTCTAAATCCTCAAACGAGCGCCAGTATTGAATTAGCCCAGCACCCCGCCAATAGACAAAGTTTTCTCCGCCTAAAAATCCTTTTTCTGGATGTTGACAAAGCGTATGCAGCATTGGTGCCATTGCCCGTGCTGTGGGAATCCATTTGGAAAAAGCGAAGAATTGATTAATTCGCATTCCAATCAGAAATACGACAAAGGGTTCGTCAACTTGCGCTGTAAAGCGCCCTGGCATGATTTGAACCATGACTGTCTTCCGTTGTATTGCAAGGTTTTACAAACAATTCGCTTAACTCGTTGGGTGCTGATAACGTAATATGAACGCAAATCATGCCCAACTAAAGATTTGTTTGTGCAATTAATTTAATATGTGTTTAATTGCATATTTAAATTATATGCAAACAGTTGCATATGTCAAGGAAATAATTTCATGGCTTTAGCACACGCAATTTTGGCAGTTTTGGTTGATTGCCCCAATAGTGGTTACGACTTAGCAAAGCAATTCGATGGTTCTGTAGGGTTCTTTTGGGCAGCCAGTCATCAACAAATTTATCGGGAGTTATCGAAACTCGAAAAGCAAGGTTGGCTGAGTAGTGAAATTATTCCGCAAGAAGGACGTCCTGACAAAAAGCTCTACTACATTACCGAAGCAGGGAAACAAGAACTGCAAGCGTGGATCGCTCAACCTTGTGAGCCAGCAGCAATTAAAGACGATCTTTTAGTAAAAACCTTTGCAGGTTATATAGCTTCCCCCAAAATAATTTTGGATGAGTTACAGCAGCATCGCCAAGCGCATTTAGAGAAGTTATCGACATACAAAACTCTAGAACAGCAGTACTTTCAAAATGTACAAACGCTGTCTTTAGCGGCGAAGTTTCGTTATTTAACGCTGCTTAAAGGTATTAGTTATGAAACCGACTGGGTGGCTTGGTGCGATCGCGCAATTGAAATACTTCGTTAATCGTAAATAACTGCGATCGCGCTGTCTGCTAGAATAGCTAGGTTGTTTAATCTGATTCCGTCTTTGAGTCAGTCTATAGATCTCGTCAACAACGTTGACACCTTAGCGCAAGAACTAGCAACGATTCAGCAAACAGGTGCTAAGCGAATCGCCTTATTAGGTTCTCGTCATGTTCCCCTTACTCATCAGCATCTGATCGAAATGATGAGTTATGCCCTCGTTTTATCTGGCAATCGATTGATCACCTCTGGCGCAACTGGAACGAACTCTGCTGCGATCCGAGGTGCAATGCGGGCTGATGCTAATTTATTAACGGTCATTCTTCCTCAAAGTCTAGAACGCCAACCACTGGAGTCACGACAACAGCTTGAGCAAGTAATGCACTTAGTAGAAAACCCCAGCAATGACAATTTGTCTTTGGCAGAAGCTAGTGCTATCTGTAACCAAGAAATTATCTCGCGCTGTCAGCAGTTGATTTGCTTTGCGTTTCACGATAGCCGTACTTTGCTACAAACTTGCCAAGAGGCAGAGGATCAGCGCAAAGTAGTGACGCTATTCTATTTAGACTAAGGCTGTTAGTTATTCGCTCTTTTCAACTGGTAAAACATGAATTTTTCACAACTACCAGCTTCAGTAGTTTTCTTATATTGCATTGTTGCGGCAGTTATTTTAATTTATCTGCCTTTCTTAGTCGTCGGTTACGCACGAGTAAAAGTTGGCTATGATATTGCCGCTCCTCGCGCTATGTTTGATAAGTTGCCACCCTATGCACAACGGGCAACATGGGCACATCAAAATTCTTTTGAAGCCTTTATGATTTTTGCCGTCGCAGCTTTGATGGCTTATGTCACAGGGGTGAATTCTAACTTAGCCGTCGGCGCAGCGATCGCATTCGTGATTGTTCGTTTTCTATACTCGGTATTTTATGTTGCCGACATTCCTATTGGGCGATCGCTGATGTTCGCCATTGGTTCCCTCTGTTCTGGTACTCTATTTGTCTTAAGTCTTTTGCAAACTAAATAGGAGCGAGTGAAAGAGTGGGAGAGTAAGAGTGTGGGAGTGTAAAAGATAATTGTCAATCCGCCTACCCAACTACCCGCCTACCTTCTGCTCCGTCTGACCCCTGACCCCTGACCCCTGACCCCTTTTGCTTATGGCTGCTACATACTCTTTTGATATCGTTAGTGATTTTGATCGCCAAGAGTTAGTCAACGCGGTTGATCAAACTGTACGGGACATCAAAAGTCGCTATGACTTAAAAGATACCCAAACTACTGTAGAACTCGGTGATGAAGTTATCACAGTGAACACTGATAGCGAATTTACACTAGAGTCAGTACATACTGTCTTGCGAGAGAAAGCTGCAAAGCGTCAATTATCGATGAAGATTTTTGATTTTGGCAAAGTTGAATCAGCAAGTGGAAACCGCGTTCGCCAAGAAATTAAGTTAAAAAAAGGCATCAGTCAAGAAATTGGTAAGCAAATCTCGAAGCTGATTCGCGATGAATTTAAGAAGATACAAGCTTCGATTCAGGGCGATGCAGTGCGAGTTTCGAGTAAAACAAAGGATGACTTGCAAGCTGTCATGCAACGTCTGAAGCAAGAAGATTTTCCAGTAGCTTTACAGTTTACCAACTACCGCTAGAGCGATCGCCGCTTCATTGGAAATCCTGAGTGTAAATTTTTTTAGTAAATGCATGAATATCTGTTCATATGTTATATTGATATTCAGAGCTAGGAGAAAAAAATGACAACTGTAACTCAAATGAAATGTGCGTGTGAAAATTGTTTGTGTATTGTTTCTCTAGAAGACGCCATTCAAAAAGATGGTAAGCCTTATTGCAGCGAAGCCTGTGCTAATGGTCACACAAGTGGTTCAGGTTGCGGTCATAGCGGTTGTGGATGTAGCTAAGATTCAATTTATTACTAAAGCCATTGTGGAGTATATCAGGGAGTAGGACAGAAAATGTTTCTACTCCTTTGTTGTTATGAAATTAACTTCTAATTCATTTTTTCACACATAAGAATCTATAGCCTACATCCAACTGATTGAGTTGCTTCAATTGCCCATATTTTGCATTCCATTGACCGTAATTTAAATCGGTTTGAAGAAGATTAATTCCGGTTTGAACTGCATTAGGATTAGCTAGAGCAAAAGCTGACATACTTGCTCTGACTTGAGCATTTAGATAAATTTCAGGTTTTCTCCAACCTGCTGCCAAGAACATATCTGACAAATCTGGTGGCAACATGAAAGGATGAACATCAACGACTCTTTGAGTAATTTCTTCAAGAAGAGATATGATATTTTTTAAAGATGAAAAAACTTGTTTGTCATACTCTCGAATAAAAGGGAAATAATCATACAACCAAAAACTTTTGCTTGCGATCACGTCAAAAGTAAGAATACTAACTTTCTTTTTAGCAATCCGGTTCATCTCGTAAAAAGCTTTTTTGAGTTCAGAAAAATGGTGAATTGCTAGAAGACAAATGACAGCATCTACTGCATTGTTAGGTAAAGTAATTGCCTCAGCATAATCGCTTAGCCATTGTACTCGCGGATGTGGTGTAGCGTGCGATCGCATCACGGCAGAAGGTTCAACAGCATAAATATGAAACCCGCGTTCAGCCAGCATCCTACTATAGCCGCCTGTGCCTGCACCAATATCAGCAATAATACTTCCTGGAGTTAACGCGAGTAAATGGACTACAGAATCAACTATCCGCACATCTGGAAGCCGAGAGTAAGCATAGGATTGACCGATCGCATCATAGATAGGCATGATGGTTTTTGTAGGACATTAGGTAATAAAAGGTAATTATTTCGGCGCGATCGCCCCCTCTTGCGCAGAAATTTTGCAAAATATATAGAAGTTGACTATTCTTAACCTACTTCTCAGCAATCAGACAGTTCTGTCACTGCTAGCGATATTTATATATGAACAGCCCTTTTCTGACTCGCCTCCACAGTCCCGATCGCCCTGTCATCGTCTTTGATGGCGCAATGGGAACAAATTTGCAAACCCAAAATCTCAGCGCAGAGGACTTCGGAGGAGCGCAATATGAAGGATGTAACGAGTATTTAGTTCATACAAAACCCGAAGCTGTTGCCAAGGTACATCGTGACTTTTTAGTAGCAGGTGCGGATGTTATTGAGACAGATACATTTGGTGCTGCGTCCATTGTCCTAGCAGAGTACGACTTAGCAGACCAAGCTTACTATTTAAACAAAAAAGCAGCAGAACTCGCGCTTCAAGTTGCCGCAGAATTTTCTACTCCAGAAAAACCCCGCTTTGTTGCTGGTTCAATGGGACCAACAACGAAATTACCAACATTGGGACACATCGACTTTGATACGATGCAAGCGGCTTTTGTCGAACAAGCTGAAGGATTATATGACGGTGGGGTTGATTTATTCATTGTTGAAACTTGTCAGGACGTGCTGCAAATTAAAGCAGCATTAAATGCAGTCGAATCAGTGTTTCACCGCAAGGGAGAACGACGTCCCCTCATGGTATCGGTGACAATGGAAACAACTGGTACGATGCTGGTAGGCTCCGATATCGGTGCAGCGTTGACAATTTTAGAGCCATACCCAATTGATATTCTCGGTCTAAACTGCGCTACGGGTCCAGACCGGATGGCAGAACATATTAAATATCTTTCGCAGCATTCGCCGTTTGTCGTTTCTTGTATTCCTAATGCAGGGCTACCAGAAAACGTAGGCGGTCAAGCACACTACCGACTCACACCGATGGAATTGCGCATGGCACTCATGCATTTCATTGAAGATTTGGGAGTGCAGGTGATTGGTGGCTGTTGCGGTACGCGTCCCGATCACATTCAACAATTAGCAGAAATTGCCACGACGCTGAAGCCTAAAGAACGGCATCCTAGCTATGAGCCAGCAGCAGCATCAATTTACAGTGCGCAACCCTATGACCAAGATAATTCATTTTTGATTATCGGCGAACGATTAAATGCGAGTGGTTCCAAAAAATGCCGCGAATTGCTTAATGCGGAAGATTGGGATGGACTCGTGTCGATGGCTAAAGGACAGGTGAGAGAAGGGGCACATATTTTAGATGTGAATGTGGACTATGTAGGGCGTGATGGCGAACGGGATATGCATGAACTGGTATCTCGATTAGTAACAAATGTGACACTGCCGTTAATGCTCGACTCCACTGAATGGGAAAAGATGGAGGCAGGGTTAAAGGTAGCTGGTGGTAAATGTTTGCTCAACTCGACGAACTACGAGGATGGAGAACCACGATTTTTTAAGGTATTGGAGTTAGCAAAACAATATGGTGCTGGTGTCGTTGTGGGCACGATTGATGAAGATGGAATGGCGCGAACCGCCGAAAAGAAATTTGAAATTGCCCAACGTGCTTACAATCAAGCTGTAGAATACGGTATTCCACCAGAAGAAATCTTTTTTGATACCTTAGCGCTACCGATTTCGACAGGAATTGAAGAAGATCGCGCTAATGGTAAAGCAACGATTGAAGCAATTCGTCGCATTCGCGAAGAACTACCAGGCTGTCATGTAGTTTTGGGGGTTTCCAATGTTTCGTTTGGCTTAAATCCCGCTGCGCGTGTGGTACTTAATTCGATGTTTCTCCACGAAGCCATGATGGCAGGAATGGATGCAGCAATTGTTAGTGCTAGCAAGATTTTGCCGTTGGCTAAGATTGAGCCAGAACACCAGGAACTCTGTCGCAAGTTGATTTATGATGACCGGCAATTTGATGGAGATATTTGTGTTTACGATCCCTTGGCAAAGTTGACAACCTTGTTTGAAGGTGCAACAACGAAGCGCGATCGCACAATTGACGAAAGTATTCCTATCGAAGAACGTCTCAAGCGTCACATCATCGACGGCGAACGTATTGGCTTAGAAGAACAACTGCAAAAAGCTTTGGAAAAATATGCACCACTCGATATTATCAATAACTTCTTACTCGATGGCATGAAAGTTGTTGGAGAACTGTTCGGTTCTGGACAAATGCAGCTACCTTTCGTGTTGCAATCTGCGGAGACAATGAAAGCTGCAGTGGCTTATCTTGAGCCATTGATGGAAAAGCAAGAAAGCGGTAATAACTCTAAAGGTACGGTAGTCATTGCAACAGTCAAGGGTGATGTTCACGATATTGGTAAAAACCTTGTTGATATCATTTTGTCGAATAATGGCTACAAAGTCGTTAACCTTGGTATCAAGCAGCCAGTGGAAAACATTATTGATGCCTATGAAGCGCATAAAGCCGATTGCATTGCGATGAGTGGGTTGTTAGTGAAGTCCACTGCTTTCATGAAGGAAAATTTAGAAGTATTCAACCAGCGAGGAATTACGGTTCCGGTGATTTTGGGCGGTGCAGCGTTGACCCCTAAATTCGTTTATGAAGATTGCCAGCAAACGTACAAAGGACACGTCGTTTACGGTAAAGATGCCTTCTCTGACTTGCATTTTATGGATAAGTTAATGCCCGCTAAGTCGCAAGGTAACTGGGACAATCTCCAAGGCTTCTTAAATGGATTGGCAGAAGATCCTCAAACATCGCAAAATGGGCATCAAGAACCCCCTGCAGAAAATCTTTCACCCCTAGCCCCTAATCCCATGCCCCTCGTTGCTGATACCCGTCGTTCTGAAGCTGTAGCAGTCGATATTGAGCGCCCTAAGCCGCCTTTTTGGGGAACAAAGATATTGCAACCAGAAAATATTGCTTGGGATGAGTTATTTTGGTACTTGGATTTACAAGCTTTGATTGCAGGACAGTGGCAGTTTCGTAAACCAAAAGAGCAATCAAAGGAGGAATATCAGGCGTTCTTAACACAGAAGGTATATCCGATTTTAGAGTATTGGAAGCAGCGGATTATTGCTGAGAAGTTATTGCATCCGCAGGTGAGTTATGGGTATTTTCCGTGTCAAGCTGTAGGGAATTCATTGAGAGTTTACGATCCAAACCATAAGGATACACAGGAAGTGGCAAGGTTTGAGTTTCCCAGACAAAAGTCTTTGAGGAGGCTTTGTATTGCTGATTTCTTTGCATCGCAAGAGTCGGGTGTGATTGATGTGTTTCCGATGCAGGCGGTGACGATGGGAAATATTGCAACGGAATTTGCGCAAGAGTTGTTTGCTGCGAATCAATACACTGACTACCTCTATTTTCACGGTTTAGCAGTGCAAATAGCTGAAGCTTTGGCAGAGTGGGTTCACGCACGAATTCGTCGCGAGTTGGGCTTTAGTATTGAGGAACCGGATAATATTCGGGATATCTTGGCGCAGCGCTATCGCGGTTCCCGCTATAGTTTTGGTTATCCTGCGTGTCCGAATATTCAGGATCAATATAAATTGTTGGAGTTATTGGAAAGCGATCGCATTAATCTTTACATGGATGAAAGCGAACAGCTGTATCCTGAACAATCGACAACGGCAATTATTGCCTATCACCCTATAGCCAAGTATTTTAGTGCGTAGTTTATAACTCTTCTAGATTAATTCCTTGTTCTCGCAGTAGTGCGCTTAAGGCTGCATTACGCTGTCTTTCTTGCTCTAATTGTTTTGTTGCTTCATCAGCGCGTTGGCTTTCTTGTTCAGCGCGTTGGTGTTCTTGTTCAGCACGTTGGCGTTCTTGTTCGCGTAGCTGATTTAGCTCAACATAAGTCAGGAATTTGTCTCCTAGAGGTGAAAAAATTTCTAAAGTATCAGAACTCAGCTGAAATTTTATTTTGAGGCGGGGACTCATCCAACCATCCATTTCTGTAATAATCTCTAAATCATTTCCAGAACGCAGCCAACCAATTAGCTCATTGTCGTCTGGATCGTATACATAGTATTCTTCTACGCCGTAACGTTCGTAGAATTTAAATTTTTCTGCCATTTTCTTCAGGCGGTTTCCAGGAGAGAGTATTTCAAATACAACCTGTGGCGGAATATTGTCTTCTTCCCATTGTTTATAGGAACCTCTGTCTCCTTTTGGTCTGCCAAAGACAACCATTGTATCTGGGGCTTGACGAATTTTATTATCTCCCTGAACCGGATACCACAGGAGATCGCCAGCAACAAATACATGGCTATCATTTATAAATAGTAGTTCTAAGTTTTCTTTGATAGTGACAATCCAACGAAATTGTTTGGTGTTGTCTGCCATTGGTTGACCATCGCTATCTGGGTAGATAATGGTTGGAGTTGTGTTTGTTGGCAGTTGTTTTACCATGCTGCTCTCTCCATTCGAGAGGGATTGCCCTATTCTATCTTTTTGCTTAGGTGTTAATCAGTTAAGGAGTTTTCACCAATGACTAACACCTAGAAAATAAAAATAGCACCTGGAATATAAGGTGCTAAAACATATCATTTCTGCTTGTTTCTATTCTGGTACTGTCAATTAGTAAGTAGTGGTAGTAGTGACATTTGTTCTGGGGCTACGTGCGCCAGCAGCTGCACCAATCATTGAAGCGATTAAGCCTAGTAAGGAACCAAAGAAGAACCACCATAAACCTCTAGAAAGTCCACCAGCAATGTCACGGGTTTGCTGTGCCGTTACACCAGGCTGTCCACCTGTTCCTGTTCCTGGTGTAGGAATTGTGCCTTGCTGAGCCTGTTCAAGAACTCCTCCTGCTACATTAGCAGCTGCTTGAGTTGCTAAACCAAAGGCACCTGTGACACCACTTGCGAGTAACCAAGAACCAAGTGCTAATGTTGTTGCCCAAAGAATCGCTCCGTTTAAGAGAGCTGTGCTACGATTCATTGGTCCGCAAGCACGGGCTGTTACCCAGCCACCAACAAATAAGGAAATCAATAAACCAATAGTTGACCAAATACCTACGTTACCGGCAACATCTGGTGCATTTGTTCTTGGAGCACCAGAATCTGAAATTGTCGTTGCGCCAATTGCACCAAATAGCGCGCTGAGGAGTAATTGAGTTGCTAAAGCAACAACTAAACCTGAAAGAATAGGACCCCAGCGAACGCGATCGTGATAATCGACGACAGCTGCTCTAGTCGCAACGGCAGGCTCTGAAATGACATCATCTGCCGGTCTGTTTACATATGACATGGGTAACTTGCCCCCCTTTCCTGTTCTACTTTGTTATATTTCTACTTGAGCCTATAAGTTTAAATTGGAATTTCACTTTAACTATCTATCAGTAGAAATAATTACGAAATCTGCCTTTAGGAATAAACTAAACTTATCTAATTATGAATGTTAAGTTATTGAATAAAAATTTATTTTTTTTATTAATTTGTAACTGGTTTATTTAAGATACTAAAACTCAATAAATAATAAAGATTGTCAGTGTTTATAAGTTTGATTAGCTTCTTAAATAAGAAGTGAAAAAGCCAAATCTCAATATATCTTGATTTCTAGCTTGGCTCAACCTAATTTTCAATGGTATTTAAAGAAGCTTAACAGCAGTTCCCGTTGCTGTGATGAGCAATAAAGCCCCTGATTGATCGATGTTAATTGTGCCAGTATCTATCTCAATGCCAACGATTCCATTTGCACCTAGTTTAAGTGCGCGTTTCTCTAATTCCTGAAGTGCATCTCGCTGACCCCGCTCGAACAAACGTTCGTAACTGCCAGTTCGCCCGCCGATGACATCTCGAATTCCAGCAAAAAAATCACGTAGTGCATTACTACCGTAAACAACTTCAGCAGTCACAATGCCTAAGTAAGCTTCAATCGTAGAGCCTTGGATAACATCTGTAGTCGTTAAAAGCATAGGGCAACCTAGAAAAACAAAATTTGCTTGAGATAAAGTAACCTTTTCTGAAGAAGCGTAAAAGCTAAATTGAGCAGAGAGGAGCTAAAAGCAGCGAACTAGAAAGTCAGAAAAAAAGTTTCCAAATCTAGGGTTTCCTGGTTTAATGTAGAGCATTAGTAGAACCTTGGCAAAAATCGCAGAAGTATAGCAGAAAATTAGTCGTGCAAAAGCAAAGTTTATTAGCTATCAGTATCTTGCTGCTAGGAGGAATTGGTGTTATTGTACCGCCAACTGCTGAGGCTCAGGTAGTAGCAGCACAAAATAAAGGCGCGGTACCAAGTAGTCCTTACCACAGAAGTCAGCAACTGCAAAAATTGCTGCAAGAAGGACGTAGATTGATGGATGCAGGAAAATCAGCCGCAGCGATCGCTCGCTATCAACAGGCAGCGAAGTTATCACCGAAAAATGCGCGTATTTTTTCGACAATTGGCTTTTTGTACGCCCGTCTAGGAAACTTTGCAGCAGCAACAACAGCATATCGGCAAGCTATTGACGCAGCGCCAACCCATGCAGACTTTCACTACGCTCTTGGTTATACGCTAGCAAGGACGGGACAATATGCAGAGGCTGCCAGTGCGTATAGGAGAACAACAGAGCTAGACCAGAATAATATTAATGCTTACCTTGGTTTGGGTGTAGTGCTATTGCGCCAAAGGAATTATAAAGGTGCAGAGTGGGCAGCACAGCAAGCGATCAACCGCGATCCAAATAATGCGAGTGCTTATGAATTAATGGGTGCAATTCAACTGCAACAAGATCAGTTTCGCGATGCGATCGCTACCTTGCAAAGATCAGCGACAATTGACCCTAACAACGCTAACGTTTTAGTCAATCTAGCTACCGCTTGGGCGACTCAGGGCAATATCACTGCAGCGTTAATGACTTTGAGACAAGCTATTCAAATAGACCCACAAAATGTCAAAGCATTACTTCAAATGGGGGACATTCTCAGAGTTCAAAACGATGTTCAAGGTGCAATAAACGCATACAAACGTGCTTTGGCATTGCAGCCAGATTTAGCAGAAGCCCAAAAAGCAATGAATGATATGCTGCTCAATCAACCAGGTAGCAATCATCTAAATCGTCCTCTGCCGTCACGGCTTTGAGAGGGGGCTAGTAGGAGTGTGCGAGTATGGGAGTGTGGAAGAGATTTGATCGCTTTACTACTGTTCTCTCTTACCCAACTACCTGCCTACTCTACTATCCAATTACCCTCTGCACAAGAAGTCTCCCTCAACTGTATAACTAATCGAGTTGGCGTCCGGTGAGTTCGACAAAAATATCCTCAAGGTTTGAGGGACGTACCATAATGCCAGTTTTATCTTTTTGCTGGTCAAGGTAGGCGTTGGCTTGTTCTAGGGTGGGGAAAAATTGATATTCCCAGCGCCCTGCGTCCTTCGTATCTGTTTGTTTGATCGCTAATCCTTCTCCGTGTTTGGCACGTAACTGTTGTAGCGTTCCTAGGGAAATCAGTTTGCCATTATCCATAATGCCGATGCGATCGCATAAGTACTCGACTTCTTCCATGTAGTGCGTTGTCAGTAACATTGTCATTCCCTGCTTATTTAAATCAAGAATGATTTCCCACAAACGTCGCCGAGTTTGCGGATCGAGTCCTACTGTTGGTTCATCTAAAAATAAAATTTGGGGTTGATGTAACAATGCCCTAGCAATTTGTAAGCGGCGCTTCATACCACCAGACAATGTTTTCACAAGAGCATCTCGTCGATCTGCAAGTTCTACGTACTCCAGCCATTGGCTCATGAGTCGCTGACGCTGAGGATTATCAATGTGATGTAGTCTGCCATGCAACTCCATATTTTCCCACACAGATAAATCGCCATCAACACTCGTTTGTTGCAAAACTACTCCAATGCACTGCTTTACTTGCAGTGATTGACGCATGACATTAAACCCTGCGACTTCAATCCGCCCTTGAGATGGTTTCGTTAAAGTTGTCAGCATCCGAATTGTTGTTGATTTACCGGCGCCGTTTGGTCCTAGCAAACCAAACATTTCTCCAGGTTGAATTGTAAAAGAGAGGTCATTAACAACAGGAATGTTGTTGTAAAGCTTATGAACGTTTTGCAGCAAGACAGCAGACATCAATATTTACGTTAGTTCATTAAATCTATTCATACTTAAATTATCACCTAGGTTTCGCTACGCGCTGGTTGCAAGAGCATCACTAGTGTGCAACGGTAGTTACACAACCCGACTAGCAAAACGAACATCAATTCGCTGGTAGTCGCAGCATTCTTTTGATGAAAAGAGAATATAGTAACGAAGGAAATAAATTTAGTCTGAAATTTTCTATTTCGTGCTGAAGCAGTCTGAGATAATAATTTTGTCTGAAGTATAAAATTTAATTCTACCAAGGTAGGTAAATATATGCGATCGCAAGCTTGGGCACAGTTGTTGTGCCTTGCTGGAACTGCGTTATTGCTTAACTCATTCGTACCTGTAATTGCCCAGACTCTACCTGCACGCACTTATCAACCTGGATACTGGCAACCACGAGCGCGGGTCAATCCAAAAATGCCTGTGACAGTTATTTTAGAAAATCAAACTGAGATGCCGCTCAAGTATAACTTTTTAGATGATCGTGCCGAAGCGGATTTGATTGTTGGCGACCAAGTTCAGCTCAACAAAGCTATTTTACCAATGAACATAGCAGTTTACGATCCCTCACCAAAGGCAGGAGCAGGAGATGAAGTTAATCTTACTTATGCTGTTTCTGTCAGAAATAATATAGTAACAGTCCTTGTTCAGCCAACTAAAGAAGAAGGATATCGTGTTGTTAACATTAGCAGAACAGGAGCTGTTTATCTTTATTAAGATATAACTGGTTTGCCAATCATCAATGACTTAGTGCTAATCGCTTGAATATTGAGATCTATGTGAAGTTCATCGCTTTGGTGGAGGAGTATTTCTAATCTTGATATATTAGGAGATAGATAGCCAAGAAAGGGTCATGCTACTCATTTGTAGAGTCATCGCTACCTTAGGAATTATTGCCCTAGTTAGTGGAATATCCTGTCCTGTCCAAGGTATGCCCTTGCAAGCAAATACTTCAATACTCATAGCACAACAGTCTTACAATAATAGTGCTGGGTATCGCGGTAGAGTTTACACATCAGATTTTGGTCGCCTGCATGGATTGCCGCGATCGCGCAGATTCTATCGACAGCGTGTCAATACTGCTTACCGTGCCGATCCTTTTTATCATTTGTATACTGGTAGTTTCCACCGTCGCCGTATCCATAATAACCGCTATCCCGTGCGTAGAAGAATTGGCGGCTTTAGACCAGGCATTAGGCTGAGGTTTGTGAGGTAAGGCTAGTTTGCTCAAGAGTATTCGTTGGGCAGTTACTTGTGGATACCCATTTGTTAGCAATTGGCATTCGCCAGCCTGTACCAAAGGCGCGATCGGTAACTTTTAGCCCTGGTGGTGCTTGACGGCGCTTAAATTCAGCCCGTACCACCATTTTAATGACGCGATCTACTATTGTTGGATCGTGACCTGCCTGTGTAATTTGACTAGCAGATTCATGATTGCAAATAAAGCGCTCTAAAATATCATCAAGTACATCATATGATGGTAAAGAATCTTGATCGACTTGACCAGGTTTTAATTCGGCGCTAGGGGCTTTAGTGAGAATATTTCCTGGAATAATTTCTAAGTCTTGATTTAACCAACGACACAAAGAATAAACGCGGGTTTTAGGAACATCAGCAATAACGGCTAAGCCACCATTCATATCACCATACAGGGTGCAATAGCCGACGGCCATTTCTGATTTATTTCCTGTAGATAGTAGTAGATGTCCAAATTTATTGGAAATCGCCATTAACAAATTACCGCGAATCCTCGACTGAATATTTTCTTCAGCAAGTCCAAACTCCGTATCAGCAAACAAAGATGCTAAAGTTCTGTCATATCCTTGCATTAACTCTTCAATAGGTATGATTTGTGTTTGGATTCCTAAATTTGCGGCAAGTTGCAACGCATCTTTAATTGAATGTTCAGAACTATAGGGCGAAGGCATCAATACGCCTAAGACATTTTCTTTACCAAGGGCTGCTGTGGCGATCGCAGCTACTAATGCAGAATCAACACCCCCACTTAAACCAATGACAACTTTAGAAAAGCCACACTTACGGGTATAATCTTTTACGCCCAACACTAGAGCTTGCCAGATTTGGGCATCATTATTTTCTGGCATCGAGGCAATTATACTAGGTTGTAAGTCTTGCTTTTCTTCATCAAATTCAACAAAAAGTAACTCTGGCTCAAACGCAGCGGCGCGGCATACCATCTCACCATTACGGTTAAATCCGACACTACAACCATCAAAAATCAAGTCATCATTAGCAGCAATTTGGTTGGCGTACAGAATTGGGCAACGATAACGGCTAGCAGCATGACTCAGCATAGCCTCGCGTAGTTGTTGTTTAGCGACACTGTAAGGAGAAGCTGATAAATTCACAATTAAGTCAACGCCTGCCTCAATTAAGTCAGTAATTGGACTGACTGCATAGTGACGTTTTCCCCAAAACTCTTCATCATTCCACAAATCTTCGCAGATGGTAACACCGATTTTGAGGGATGAGGGGCGAGAAGTGAGGGGTGAGGGATTAATCGTAAAAAATTTAGTTTCTTGCCCAGGTTCAAAGTAGCGATTTTCGTCGAAGACATCGTAGGTGGGAAGAAGGCGTTTGTGAAAATGCTGAATTCCTTGGTGAAGTAAAGCAACGCTGTTGAATAAAGGTTTACCACCAGAAATCTGTGCTTGGGCGTTAGGTTCAACGCAACCAACTAAGACTGCTAGCTGGGGTGGTAAGTCGTGTGCGAGTTGTTGTAGGGTTGAGGCGATCGCTGTCATAAAACTCGGATCGAGTAATAAATCTCTAGGTGGGTAGCCACATAGGGAAAGTTCAGGTGTTAATAATAAGTCTGCACCTTGCGCTGCTGCATCTTGGGCAGCTGTGAGAATTTTTCGCGCATTACCTGCTAAATCACCAACAGTAGGATTAATTTGAGCGATCGCAATTTTCATACTAAGTAGTTAGTGGCTAGTGACTAGTAAATGAAGATAAAGGAAGTAACAGTTGTGTTGGAGTCGTTAGTTCTGCTAATCGCTAAATAAATACTAAAGGTTTATCTTTAAAGGGAGCAAAGGCGGTAGCATTAAAGCGGTATAAACTTGCGGGACGTCCTGCACCGCGTGAGACTTTCAACCCTGTATCGCACAAAAAGCCTAGTTTCAAAAGTCGGGCACGAAAATTTGAATAATCAGAGAATTCACCTAATACTGTGGTATAAAATTGATATAGATCGTTGAGTGTAAAAACTTCTGGTAAGACATCAAACGCGACAGGGCTGTATTCCAATTTATTTTTGAGTCGGCGATGTCCGTAAGCTAAAATTTCATTATGATCAAATGCTAGTTGTGGAACTTGTTTCACTGGATACCAAGCGATTCCACTCACTCCATCGGCAATCAGTTCCGCATCTTCATAGCGCACTAACGCAAAGTAACTTACTGAAAGATAGCGTACTTTATCTGTTTCCTCACGAGGATCGCGGTAGGGTCCGCCAAAGGTGTACAGTTGCTCCAAGTATAAATTTTTGACTCGAATTTTCTCTGCTAAAATACGATACGCTGCATCCTCTAGCGATTCGCCTTGGCGTACCAAGGTTCCAGGTAAACACCATTGACCTAAAAAAGGTTGTTGCTGTCGCATCACTAGTAGGACTAAAAGCCGATTTTGGGCAGTGTCAACGGAAAAGATCGCGTTGTCTACCCCAACCTTAAAATCTGCTAAAGGCTGTGGTTTAACTACATCGGCAATTTTTCTTTGGCTGCGTGTTGGCATTCGTACAAATGCTGTTGATGAATATATGCTTCTACAGGAGGTGTTAACGCTTCGGCATCTCCACTTTCACGATACGCTGTTGAGGAAACATCAGGTGCAGTTAGATTGGCGATCGCCACCTCCGCGCCCAACTGTCTTAGCGGTTGCAAGTCACTGTCTTCTACTTCATATCCTGGTCGCGGTACGACTAATAACTGAACTTGTTGCAACAATTCTTCAATGGCGTACCATTGTTGTAACTGATCGATCAAATCAGAACCAATAACAAGTGTAAAGACTGTGTTCTTACCCCAGTGTTGTTTTGCTTTATAGACTGTCTCTAGCGTGCGATGACTACTCAATTCTTGATGTAAGCCGATATTAGAGCGAGGAGGATTAATATCCTCAATCAGCAACCGCAGCATGGCAGCGCGATGTTCTAGAGGTGAACCGTGAGATTTAAAGGGATTATCTGCTGCCCATACTGCCACCCAATCGTAGCATTGTGATAACCAGCTAATAATTGCTTGATGTCCGGCGGTAGGAGGATCAGCACTTGTACCAAATAACGCAATTTTGAGCATTTTTAAAGTTTAGATTTACTATTGGCGATCGAACCTGCGTTAACTCTGAACCGAAGGTCTGTGTTAGCGTTCCCTGAACCCTGAACCCTGAACCCTGCTATAAGCAGTTACGGTTGTCTCAGCTAGCCGAGTTTTCTCAGTCAATTGCTGCAAGGCGGGAGATATTTCTACAGGAAAAGGTGTCGGATGATCAAGTTGCTTGACAAAATCAGGTAAACTGGCAACTGATTTAGCGGTGCGATCGCGAATTTGTGTGATTGACTCTGGCAGATGAATTCGTTTGCCTTGCTGCATGACTAGTTGCAATAATGGCTGTGCATCGGTTTCTGAAACTAAGCCTAAACAGTCTTTGATTGCTTGATTACCCTCAAAACTCCGAAAAACTTGTTTGCGTCCAGGATACGTTGCTTTACCACTCGATTGTTTCATAACGGGGATGCCGGCAATTTCGACAATTTTGTAGACTCCATTGACAGGTGTACCTGTCACTAAGCGCGTTCCCAAACCATAGCCATCAATTTCTGCACCACTCGCTTTTAGTCTGGCAATCTCCCATTCATCAAGATCGCCGCTAGCAAAAATACTGACTTCGGGTAAAAGCGATCGCACTTGTTGCGACAACGTGACTAAATCTCCCGAATCTAAGCGCACTCCCGCAAGTTGCATTTCTCCTGCTTGAACTTTTTTGGACAAACGTTCGGCAGCTGCTACTGTATCGTATGTGTCAATCAACAAGGGGGCGCCTGGAAAATAGCGATGAAAGGCTGTAAAAGCTTGATCTTCTGTGCCTTCGATTGCAGCGATCGCCATTACTAAAGAATGCGCCATTGTCCCACTCGGTTGACTACCAAGCTGCAGCGCAGCTAACACATTTGAGGTAGAATCTAATCCAGCAGCTAGCGCTGCCCGTGCTGCCCATAATGAAGATTGCGGACTAAAAGCCCGTCGCGTCCCAAATTCCAAAAGTGTTGCAGACGATCCGGCAATATCTCGCAGTCGTGCTGCCCGTGTTGCAACTAGTGTTTGAAAATTAAGTGTGTTAAGTAGATAGGTTTCCACTAGCTGTGCTTGCCATAGCGGCGCTTCGACTCGCAAAAGTGGTTCATTCGCAAAAACGGCGGTTCCTTCGGGTACTGCCCAAACATCTCCGGTAAAATGTCCTGATTTTAGCAGCGTCCAAAAGCTTTCTGGTGCGTTATTAAAAATTTTGGTTGCTTTTAAAGCGGATATCTGCGCTGCACTAAAGTGTAAATTTTCGAGATACTCTAATGCTTGAGCTAATCCCATTGCAATCAAGTAACCGAAATCATCAGGTAAGCGGCGGGTAAACAGTTCAAAACTTGCCCATTTTTGCTCTAGCCCTTCACCTGTATAGCAAGCTGCCATTGTCAACTGATAAAGATCTGTCAGCAGACTGTAATCTTCTGCAGTTAACGTCAGTTCCTGAGTTGGTACGCAATCCAGGGAGGGTGTCATTGCACAGCAATTGTGTAGTTTGTTTAATTATAGTGCAATTCACCAAAATGTTGTCAAGCTAAGCTGTAATTGTTTGCCAGATACCGGACTTTTAGCTTAAAGCTCGGCAATCTTTACATAAAGTACTCACTTAATTTACATTCGTTTGTAGTCAAATTTACTATATTTTTCCCTCTAAGTAAGTCAATTTATTGGTTAGTAAGTAGCTCAAGTTGCCTAACCCACACCTAATATTTCATATAGAATTGAGTTGGTACACATGACTCAACAAAGAAAGTTTAACTTCTGATCCCTAACCTCTAACTCCCAATAAAGTATTGCAAACATAAAAGAATAAGCATTACAAATCCGTGCAAAGAATTAAGCAAGTATCATAATTGAAGCAGAAGGGAATTAAACTACACATATCAAAAACTGACTTCCTCATAATCATCATTAGGAGAATGATCCTATGAGTATTTATCGCACGATCGACAGCATAGCTCGCTATATTTCTGAAGCTGTCACGCGAATTTTTGGACCAAGCGATGATGCTTATCCAGCGACAGGAGTTCAACCGTTTACCGGAGAACCTTTTAAACCTCAACGTAATGCTGAGTGGTAAGTAGTATTCATTTTTCGTCATTAAACTAACTGTAATTTAGTAACAAAGTAGGTGGGGATAATATTTGCTCTCCACCTCTTTTTTTCTGGCAAGAGATCGTGTGAATTTTGCGATCGCTGACATCCAAAACTGTACTGACATAAATTAACTAAAATAATATTCAGTCATAATTTGCCAGGAAACGCACTTTGCAGATCTTCGGTTCAGAAACTATCCCTGACCCCCGACCCCTTCTACTGAATACATATGCAATTAAATACTTCCCATGCACTCAAAGAATGGGCTGTAGCAGTTGAAGCGCTAGAGCAAGCTAAAACGATCGTGCTGCTACGCAAAGGTGGTATTCACGAACAAGGTGGGCACTTTCGGGTTGCTTACGGTCGTGTTTTGCTGTATCCCACCTACGAACATCAGCAACCTGCGCTGTTAAAACCAGAATATGCTCAGGCTGTAACTCCGGTACCTTCTGGTTGGCATCCTGAAACTGTGCGTATTGGTAGTTGGGCAGAAATTACTGATATTGTGCCTGTTAACCAACCGTCAGCAGTAGAAGCATTGTTGCCATTTCATATCTGGAATGAAAAGTTTATTAGCGATCGCCTGAAATGGAAATCGCGCCAGCCATTATACATATTGCTGCTACGAACCTACATCCTTCCTCAAGTGCATATTCCCTACAGTGCAGAATATGGGGGTTGTAAGTCTTGGATTGACATAGTACAAACAATTTTTCTAGAAAACTCGCAAGCTGTTCTATCTGATGAAACTTACTCTCACAAAGTGGCAGAAATTCGCCAAACCGTAAATCATGTTTTGCAAGAGGCTAGTTGCTAGTGATGAGTGGAAGAGTAGGAGCGTTGTAGAGTAGGCGAGTGGGAGTGTGGGTAATAAAGTTTTGAATTATGAGTTATGAGTTATGAGAAGACCTTGATGGCATTCTTAACTCAACACTCAACACTCAACATTCATAACTCTCTTAATCTTCCCGCCTACCCTCTCTCTGCCCTCTACTTTCGATATTGTAAAACCTTACTACAGGGCGATCCCCAGTACTCGAGCTAGATGTTAAACGTGAACTCTTACTCTAGACAGATATACAAAACTTAAAGGAAAAAGTATCTTGACTGCAAGACGTTAATATTGACAAACGTCAATTAGTATGCTTAAACATTTATAAGCTTGAGGCTACATAATTCTTTAAAGTTGTCAGCCTGGGTACAAGCTTTTGCTAAATGGAAATTAGCACATTGCGTTTAATGCCGTTATTTGAGACAAGGAGTGCCTATGCCTCGACAATTGTGCTGGCTATCGAAATCCGGTACAGATGGCGAGAAAGTCTTGTATTTGCAAGCTACCCCAAATGAACCATGGAAACCTTACACGCATTTTCCGCAGTATGCGGTACCCGATTACCAGATTCCTGGAGGTTCTAAAGGTTGGGCAACTTACCAAAAACTCATTAAGCAAGGTTGGGTTTTAGTGCCTAGCGCCCGCGCTACAGAATTTGGAAAGATTGCGGTAGAAGCAGAAATGTCGAAATAAGGCGATTTCAAAATCCCCTAGGCAAACCTTCTCCACGGGGATCGGCAGCACCTTCTAGCGTATTATCAGGAGTCACGACGATCGCGTTTGCATTACCCCAGGTAGAGCGTTCCTCGATTTTATGTCCCCGACGACATAATTCAGCGATCGTGGCATAGTCTAAACCAAAAGGTTCTATCCGTAACTCATCGGGCAACCATTGGTGATGAATTCGAGGTGCAGCCACTGCAGAGCCAGTATCCATGCCGTATTCTAGGGCATTGAGGATTATTTGCAACACTGTCGTGATAATTGTGCTACCGCCAGGTGCGCCGACTGCCATGCGCAAGCGATTATTTTCTGTAACTATAGTAGGTGTCATACTCGATAGAGGAGTTTTACGCGGTGCGATCGCATTGGCATCTCCACCGACAAGCCCATAAGCGTTGGGAACTCCTGGTGCAGCAGCAAAGTCGTCCATTTCGTCGTTGAGCAGAATTCCTGTTCCTGGCGTGACAACACCAGAGCCAAAACCGTAGTTGATTGTAAAGGTGAGGCTGACAGCATTACGCTGCGGATCAATGACTGTTAAATGACTTGTTTCGGATGATTCCTTACCTTTGATGTAGCGTAGTAGCGTTTGTCTGTCTACGGGTTTGACTTCGCTTGAACGTCGTACAGTATCCATACGGATTTCCTGACGTCTTTGAGTAGCATAGTCACGACTAGTAAGTTGCGCCACAGGAACTTTCACAAAATCAGGATCGCCAAGATATTCGGAACGATCTGCATAGGCAATTCGCATGGCTTCTACCATCAGATGCAGGGCATCAGGGTTACGCCATCCTAGCGATCGCAAGTTAGTATTACCGATGATGTTCAAAATTTGTAATAAGTGTACGCCTCCAGAAGATGGCGGTGGCATTGAACATATGCGATAGTTACGAAAGTCGCCACAAACAGGAGTACGCCAAATCGGTCGATAGGTTCTAAGATCTTCGAGGGAGATCAAACCACCATTTCTTGCCATGTCGGAGGCGATCGCCCGCGCAATATTTCCGGTATAAAAACTTTGGGGATTCTTGGCAATTGATTGTAAAGTTGCTGCTAAATCTCGCTGAATTAATCTCTCGCCTGGCTGGTACATTCTGCGATCGCGTGTAAAAATTTGTCGTGCTGCGGGATTTGCTAAAATTGCTTCCTGACGACTTTCAGCAGCGCTAGTATACCTTTGCGATACCACAAAGCCATCACGAGCATAGCGAATGGCTGGTGCAATTAATGTCGCCCACGGTAACTTTCCATACTGGCGATGCACTTGATACATTCCTGCCACAGTACCAGGAACTGCGACTGATAAATAGCCATCAATACTAGCATTGGGGCGCACTTTGCCTTGCGCATCTAAATACATATTCCGCGTTGCTTTTAAGGGTGCGCGTTCGCGAAAATCTAAAGCTTTGCTTTCTTTCCCTGGTTGGTGGAGTAAAAGAAAACCACCCCCTCCGATACCCGCTGAAAATGGTTCAACAACAGAGATCGCAAACGTTGTTGCAACTGCGGCATCGACTGCATTACCTCCTTTGCGTAATATTTCTACTCCTGCTTCGCTAGCTAGAGGATGTGCAGAAACAACCATTGCTTGTTTGGTGCGGAGTGGTTGAACATAAGCAGAGGTTGCAGGTTTGGCAGGAGTAATAAAGTATAGAAAAATGGTGACAAGCGTTAGTGGCTTGTACTTGGAGGCTATAGGCATTAGTGGTGATCGGTAATTGGTAACTGGTAATTGTACTGACTTTTCTCACCGATTACCTATGACCAATTACCAAATCTCGTATAGTTGCGAAATAAATGTATAAGGCGTTGGGTGTTTTTTCCTGGCTTACCGCTTGAGATTTGGAGATCGTCGATTTGCGTCACTGGCATAATCTCTTTGTTTGTGGCTGTGATGAAAGCTTCGTCACAACTGTTTAACTCACTATAGTAAATTGGCTGTTCGACGATCTCAAATTCGTTTTTTGCAAGTTCTAAAACAACTTCTCTGGTAATACCTTGGAGAATGTTTTCTTTTGGAGTAATGAGTTTATTATTGCGAAATATGAATAAATTTGTTGTTGTTCCTTCTAGAACGTGTTGCTGATTTATATAGAGTGCTTCAATCGCTTTAGCTTGTTTTGCTTGTTGTAATGCCATAATTGCAGAGATATAGTTGAGGCTCTTAGCGCCTGGGATAAATCGCTCAGTTTGGACTGTGATTACTTTGACTCCTTGTGTGTAATATGTTTCAGGATATTCCGTTACAGCAGTCACAATGACTATCAAGCTGGGTTCACCGGAAGGAGTAATAAAATCAGTTGAAATACCACCTGTAGCAATGATACGAATGTTGGCGTCAGGTAATTGATTGCGGTTGAATGTCTCTTGAGCGATCGCTTCAATCTCTAACGTTGACCAAGGTAAGTTTAACTCAATTAACTCTGCCGATTTTTGCAGCCTTTGTACGTGTTCGCGAAGTTTGAAAGGAACTCCATTGTATGTGCGTAAAAAGTCAAAGACGCCGTATCCTCGAACAATTCCTAAATCGTTAATTGGTAAACAAGCTTCGTCAGCAGCAATATATTTCCCATTGATGTAATAAATATGTGTCATCTCTCTAGCTGTTAGCAGTTAGAAACGATCTTATTGAAGATTAAGATATTTAGAAAAAAATTTGGTAGTATACATTTGCTGTAATTTGTTGTATTATTTTAATATGGTCTTCTTCATAATGGAAATATAACCAGGAATAAAATTTTTGCACAGATTTCCATTATGATATAAATTGTATCAGTTGCCACTCTAAATTTCAACTACCTTTTGCCTACTTTTTCACATTTTTTGCTGGAATTTTAGCTTGTAAAAACTCGCGCACGACTTCTTGAATATCGCGTAATTCCCCTTCAACTTGATAATTCAAACTGCGCATTTCATCTTCAGTAATTAACCCACCAAGTTGTTGAATAGCAGGTAGTAGCTGAGGATATTTTTGCAAAGTTGCTTGGCGAATAATGGGTGCAGCTTCATAAGGGGGAAAATAGCTTTTATCGTCTTCTAGAATTGCTAAATCCAAACGGGCAATTTGTCCATCAGTAGAGTTACCAGCAACCAGATCAACTTGCTGATCAACTAAGGCACGATACATTAAGCCTAAATCCATCACTCGGGGCGATCGCGCAAACTCTAAATCATAGGTTTGAGCGAGTCCTGGAAATCCATCTTCGCGTTGAATAAATTCGTAACCAAAGCCAGCTTGCCATTGTGGAGTGTATTGAGCAGCTTGGGAAATTGTTTGTAAATTATAGGCTCTTGCATCTTCACCGCGCACAATTATAGCAAAGGTATTTTCAAAGCCCAAAGGTGGAGTAACTTCTAGATTAAATTGTTCTGCATACGACGATCGCACTTGTTGATAAACAGCTTGGGGATTGCCAATTGGCTTTTGTTTCAAAATACCAGTAAAAGCAGTGCCAGTGTATTCAATATAAGTATCAATTTGTCCTGCAAGTAAGGCTTGGTGACAGACAAAAGTTCCACCCAAATGTAAGCGGCGATCAACTCTTAATCCGGTTGTGTTTTCGATATGTTGAGCCAACATTTCGCCAAGAATATCTTGCTCAGTGAAATCTTTAGAAGCAACAATAATATCCCCACCGCCGCCCGTTGTTGTGCTGGGGTTACAACTAGCGATCGCCAAAATCAAACTAAAAGTCACAAAGCAAAGAAGAATAAATTTTTTCATGCCTACTGATAGGAAAAATTTCATGAATTAAACTAGAAATAAACTTGATTCGCCTTGCCCGCGCAATTCAGCTTAAGTAATATGGTACAAAGCCGTCAAACGCATTCTCCAACCTATCCTCCTACTGACTTACTAAGTAACGAACCGCCATTAGAAACCTATCGTCATCTTAGACAGCTCATCTTACTCTTAACTTCCTTAGAGCGCTTATGGCAAAATCGGCAAGATTGTTTTTGCTGGAGGTAATTTAAGCATTTACTACAGTATCCGTCAGATAAAATCTGAAGATGTCAAAGGACCAGATTTTTTTGTTGTTTTAAATACTGAACGTAAAGAGCGAAAAAGCTGGACAGTTTGGGAAGAAGAAGGAAAGTATCCTAACTTTATTTTGGAGATTCTTTCTGATACTGCTAAAAATGACCGAGGTTTAGAAAAACAATTGTATCAGGATGTGTTTCGCACGCCAAATTACTTCTGGTTTGACCCCTATACCTTAGAATTTGCGGGTTTTAAACTTAATTACCGCATCTATGAAGCACTCATCCCTAATGAGCAAGGATGGCTATGGAGTGACGAATTACAATTGTATTTGGGCATTATGGGCGAACAATTGCGGTTTTTTACGCCAGAAGGTCAATTAGTTCCGACTCCAGAGGAAGCAGAAGCAGAAGAACGTCAACGAACTGAAATCGAACGTCAAAGAGCTAATGCGGCGGAAGCCAAAGTAGAAGTATTACAGCAAAAGTTGCGTGAATTGGGAGTTGAGATTGAAGAGGAGTGAGTGACTAGTAGCTAGTGGCTAGTGATTAGTAAAAGAAAAGTTTATAGTAGTATTTATCCTCTATACAAGAAACTTTAAAAACTCTCAACACTGGCTTGCGAACCTTTTTTGAGCAAGCGTCGCTCTAATAAACCAATACCCCAGTCGGCTAAAATTGCTAATATTGCTGCTGGTATTGCACCTGCGAGAATGAGTTGATTGTTTACCATAGCAATACCGCGAAAGACAAAGACACCTAAACCGCCAGCACCGATCGCAGCGGCGATTGTTGCAATCCCGATCGCAATCACGGTAGCGACTCGCACTCCTGCTAAAATAAAGCTTAATGCTAAGGGAATTTCTACTTGTAAAAGCAGTTGGCGATCAGTCATACCCATACCACGCCCAGCTTCTCGAATTGCCGGATCAACACTTGTAATTCCAGTGTAAGTATTGCGGATAATTGGCAAAAAAGAGTATAAAGTTAAAGCAATAATTGCCGTTTGCGCTCCAATCCCACCAATAACGGGTACAGAAATTAAAAACCCGAAAAGCGCTAAACTCGGAATTGTCTGCAAGATGTTTGCAATACCAAGAATCGGTTTTCGCCAGCGGATTTGGCGCGTGATTAAAATTCCTAAAGGAATACCAATCAAAGTAGCAACACCAACTGCAATTGCAACAATGAATAAGTGCGTACCAGTTTCTTGCAAAATTTCTGGGGCGTATCGAACAAGGAAAAATTCACTTAAATCCATTTCCCGTTATTGCTATCTCCATCTGAAAATTGTGGCAATGATGCTTCTGAGGATGCGATTCCCCGCAAACATTGCTTAAAAGCGAGTGCTTCAGGTTCTTGCGAACCTAAAAAATCTTCTGGCGTACCCAAGACTACCAACCGCCCAGTATCCATTAAACCAATACGGGATGCTAAGACAAATGCTTCTTGAATATCGTGTGTTACAAAAACAACTGTTTTACCTAATTCTTGTTGTAGGCGGCGAAATTCGCTTTGAATTTCTAAGCGGGTAATCGGATCTAATGCACCAAATGGTTCATCCATTAATAATACTGGAGGATCTGCGGCTAAAGCTCTTGCAACACCAATCCGCTGTCGTTGTCCGCCAGATAATTCATGCGGATAGCGTTTCGCAAATTGTTCTGGTTCTAAACCGACTAAGTTTAATAGTTCAAACACCCGCGTTTTGATTTGTTTAGGTTTCCAGCCTTCTAAAGCAGGAATTAAACCGACATTGCGTTCCACAGTAAAATGAGGAAACAAGCCAGTTTCTTGAATCACATAACCAATTTTGCGGCGTAGTTTAATTTCATCCCACTGATTTGTTGGAATACCATCGAATAGGACTTCACCTTGAGTAGGTGTGAGTAACCGATTAATTAACTTCATCGTCGTTGTTTTACCGCTACCACTACGTCCTAGCAAAATCAGTGCTTCACCTCGACGGATGGAGAAATTGAGATTCGACACGATCGCGCGGTGTTGTGGACTATAACTAACATCACGGAATTCAATAACCGTTTCCTGTTTCTGCAACATGGATAATTTGCACTGACTCGGTTTACGTCATTATGAAATGATTTTGCCCCGAAAAGTGTAATGAGTGCGATCGCTTTGCGAATTATTTTATAGTAGGGGTCAGAGATCAGTTAGAGTCGTGGTTCTGAACCTCTATATATTTTGAACTAATTACTGAGATCGCAGTAAACTAATCCGAGTAGTTTCATTGTGAATTTCCCCAACTTTGTCCATCTCCTAAAATTAGCGGAAATAGATCAGTAATAAGTTGATGGTACGTATTTCTACATTATCTTTTGATCGCGGTACTTTAATTTTGCATCCTCCGCCCAAGGGTAAGGCTTGGGTAGATTACGCTGCTTGGGATGACAGAGTAGAAAAATTCCGCATTAAAGCAATAGATTATCGTCAGCTTGTAGAAGCCTTGCAAAACGAGAACATTAATTTTATTGATGAAGCCAAAGCGTTTATTGCGTTGGAACTTGTCTCAAGTTTGGCAATGGAACCCTATCCTCACCAAACCCAAGCTTTAACTGCATGGAAACAAGCAGGGCGTCAAGGTGTTGTTGTCTTACCTACCGCCGCTGGAAAAACGTATTTAGCTCAACTTGCGATCGCTTCTACTCCTCGTAGTACGCTCATCGTAGTTCCCACTTTAGATTTAATGCATCAGTGGTATGCTCAACTATTAGCAGCGTTTCCAGATGCAGAAGTAGGGTTACTAGGTGGAGGTTCGCGAGATAAATCTCCTTTATTAGTTGCAACGTATGATAGTGCTGCAATTCATGCAGAAGCTTTGGGAAACCGCTATGCACTACTGATTTTTGATGAATGTCATCATTTACCTACTGATTTTAATCGCGCGATCGCGGAATATGCGATCGCACCGTATCGATTAGGATTAACTGCAACCCCTGAACGCAGCGATGGTAAGCACTCAGATTTAAATTACTTAATTGGAACCGAAGTTTATCGCCAAACTGCAGAAGAACTCGCCGGTAAAGCTTTAGCCAAACATGAAGTTGTTCAAATTAAGGTAAAACTGTCGCAACACGAACGCGATCGCTACAACGAATCAATCGAGTTACGCAATGCATTTTTACAGCAAGCAAATATCAAGTTAGGGAACTTAAAAGGTTGGCAATTATTTGTTCAAGCAAGTGCGCGTTCGATAGCAGGACGTAAAGCAATGTTAGCGCACCGTACAGCAAAGGCGATCGCATTAGGTACGGATGGTAAGTTACGGGTATTAAGTAATTTACTTGCACAACATTATCCCGAACGTACGTTAATTTTTACCGCAGACAACGCAACGGTGTATCGCATTTCACAAGAGTTGTTGATTCCGGCGATTACCCATCAAACTCCGATTAAAGAACGTCATGAAATTCTTTTGCGATTTCGCGAAGGCGAGTACCGTGCTTTAGTCGCTTCGCACGTTTTAAATGAAGGTGTTGATGTTCCCGCAGCGAGTGTGGCGATTATTCTTTCGGGTACGGGTTCGGCGCGGGAGTATATTCAACGCTTAGGGCGGGTTTTGCGACGCGGTACAGATAAAGACAAGTTAGCTGTGTTGTATGAAGTGGTAGCGGAGGATACTTCAGAAGAGGGAACTTCAGTGAGAAGAAGAGGCGCGAGAGGCGCGGGGGAAATACAGCAGTTAGAGATTTTGCCTTCTCAAACTACTTACGGTGTGAATCATGTTACACGCAGGGCTGCTGAGTCTCAAGATTTGTATAAAGTTGATATTGATCATCAAGAGGATAGCTAGGAATGATCAGATATCACAACCTTTCTTTGTTAGCTAATTGTAGATAAATATTGTTTGTGCCACCAATTACCAATTACCAGCTACCAACTACCAACTACCAACTTAATTCAAGTTTGAAATGTTACCAACTGATTTATTAACACATCGCTTGAATGGGGAAACGATTGTTCCGAAGCGATTGGCGATTGATGCTAAGAATTTGGAGTTGGCAACAGATTTGATTGCTTGTTTCCAAGAATCCATTGGTAACTCTCAGGGTGAATTAAATGAGCGCTTGCAAGATTTTGAGGGAGATAGCCCTGACTATCGCATTAAGCGCGGTTTGGCGCATCTATTAAAAGGTTTGTGTGAATTTGAAGTGGTTAGTCCACTAGAACCTCAAGTTTTGCGAGAACGAGTTTTTAAAGTTGCAGCGCAAACAGTTCCTAGTCGTTTTAATAGTCAGCAAACACTTACTAATTTAGCTTTACAACTAAGTCAAGAGTTACAACGAGAAGTTATTGCCGAGGAAATTCGAGTAGGATTGTATGCTGATCTTGCTGAAAATAAAATTTTAACTTCGTTTGACGCCCCTACACCAGAAGAATTATTACATCGGTATAACTTGTCTCAAGTACAAGGAATTTTTTATAAAGCAAGTCATCTAATTATTAATGCACATCGCAATGTTCCTGGTCAATATAAGTTGTTATTTCGTTATCTAAAATTATTTCAATTAATGGCTTACATCGAGGGTGACGCAGAGCATGGATTTACAATTACAATTGATGGTCCTACGAGTTTGTTTAGCCCAAGTACTCGATATGGACTGGCGATCGCAAAACTGATTCCTGCACTGTTACACGTGACTAAATGGAGTCTCAGCGCCACACTACAATTTCGTGATTTTTATACAAATAATTGGAAAACTGGTCGTTTTAATCTTGATTCCGAATGCGGTTTAGTTTCGCACTATCCAACAGGTAAAACCTACGATAGTATGCTTGAAGCCTCATTCGTCGATCGCTGGGAATCATTGAAAACAAATTGGGTTTTAGAACGCGAAGTCGATTTAATTCCAATTCCTGGTAGTGTAATGATTCCTGACTTTCGATTAGTGCATCCTGATGGCAGAATATTCTTATTAGAAATTGTCGGCTATTGGCGACCAGAATATTTACAAAAGAAGTTTTCTCAAGTGCGTAGAGCAAATTGTGATAATTTGATATTAGCAATTTCTGAACGATTGAATTTAGAAAAAGCTGGCGTGAAACTTAACGATTGTCCTGCAAAACTTGTGTGGTTCAAAGATAAGTTACAACCTAAATCTGTGTTAGCAGTCATAGAATAATTTGGCAATTGAAATTAATATGTGAATAATAGTAATTAGTAACGTGCTAAGGCACCGCTACGCTAACAAAACTTAGAATTCAAAACTTATTTAATTGTAATAGCCTTAAGTAGCTGCTTGCTGCGCTTGCGAATAAGTTACTTCCTGGAACTGCAACACGTCTTGACGCGGATCGACGTAGCTAACTTTAACTGATACCTGATCGCCCAAACCAACACCGCGTTTGAAAACCATAGGTAACTGCAATCCCAAGTCCTCAATCAAAATCAGTGCTAATCGGCTATCTTCTCGCAGCCACATCAACACCAAAGCTTGCCAAACTTGATTAGGATGACGGCGTAAATATTCTAAGCCCCAATAGCGGTTAGTTTGACGTTCTACCAATGTCGCTTCTTGAGTCACTGTCGTCACACTCAACATGACTTCTTGGATCTGTTCTCCAGAAAATGGAGGCGTTTCGCCACGTAAGTGGGCTTTTAATTGAAAATGAGTGAGTAAGTCTGTATAGCGGCGAATCGGTGAAGTTGCTTGTGTATAAGTTGATAAACCTAAGCCTGCATGACGTGTAGGTGTAGTACTCATTTCACTTTTAGGCATACAGCGGCGCATCGCACAAGCGCGAGCAAATCCTGCGGGTAGTTGAATTAACTCTTCTTCTGAAGGTAATTCTGGTTGAGGCTGACCGCGAAATGGTAAAGCAATTTTATGAACTTGACCGTAATGACCAGCAACTTCTCCTGCTAAAATCATCATTTCTGCAACTAAATGACGCGACAGCGAATCATTTAAAACTTTGATCGTAATCTCGTCATCTTGAACTTTAATAATTGCTTCTGGCAAGTTGATGCTAACTGCTCCTTGCGACTGTCGCCACATTTGACGACGGCGGGCTAAAGCAGCGATCGCTGTAATTTCTGGTTCGCCTTCTAAACTCAATTCCAACATTTCGTCTACATCTTCGTACGTTAGACGGTAGGTAGGTTTAATTGAACTTGCATGAATACTATACTCTCGTACAGCTCCTGAATCGTCTAAAACAACACCGAAACTCAAAGCACAACAAACTCTCCCCTGTAGCAAACTCATTGGTCCTGTTGCCAATGCAGAAGGGAACATGGGAATCATTCCTGTTGGTAAATAAACTGTCGTCCCTCGTTTTCGGGCATCTAAATCAAGCTCATCTTCTGGAACTAACCACCGTGTAGGATCGGCGATATGAATCCACAGCCTTTGACGTCCATCGGCGAGTAATTCCCAACTGACACCATCATCAATTTCGCTCGTACTTTGATCGTCAATTGTGTAAACTTTAAGATGAGTCAGATCCAGGCGACGATCTGGGTCAGGTGGTGGAGAATCCATGCGCTGTTGAGCCACTTCTAACACCTTAGTAGGGAACTGAACCGAAATTTGGCTGCGCCGCAAAAACAAATTTTCATGAACGCTCCAAACACCCAAATCAACGAGCAACTCAAAAGCCGCTTGTGGTGTGGCAGAACGTCCCAAAGTATTCATTGTTTCTACGACGGAAACTGGTGGAGAATAAGTACGCGCTAGCGAGTCTGGAGTTAAACCCGAACGCACACATTCTGCTAGTAGTGTCGCATACTTTTCTATAGCTTCGATTCGCTGGCGATCTTGGCGACTCCATTCGACTGTCTCACCATGAATCGCTTGAGAAACTCGTGTTAGAAAATCCTGTTGTTCGCGTTGTCGATTTGCTTCGACTTCGATTTGATGTTTTCGTTCTGCAACTTGCGCCGCACTCCGTGGCTCGTAGGTGTTTCCTTTTTGCTTAAAGTACAGTTTATCTTCTGAGAGTAAGCAGTGAGCAGCATAGCATTGTGACGGGTTCTGCTCTGAAAATAACAACATTGCCATTTGTGCTGGATCAACGGTTTCGCCGCTTTCGACCAATAGTTCCCAAGCAACTTCTAAGCTTGAAGGGTCAAGGTATGTTTGTACTTCCTCCAAAAAATGCGGAATTTCTGATGGTTTGCAAGTTTGTTCAGATTCATAAGTAATTTGTCGCGGAGCTAGACTGTGCGCTAGACCGCGCTCATCGATTGCGATCCAGCGTGATTTGCCATCAGGACGATCAACAACACCAAGTCGGCGATCGCCCTGCACTCTAAATTCGACTAGCTTTCCCTTTTCCACAACAAGCGCACTCAGCAGTTAAGTTAATGTTCTATGAAGTTTCTCAAGCAGGGTTGAGGGCAAGTCATCAAAAAACAACCGCATTTCTTGACGCTGGTTGCTACAGGTTGCGGACACATATGCACCGCACTAGCTCCTCGCTCCTCGCTCCTCGCCCCTCTCTACCCTTCTTGATTAATAAACGGCAGCATAGCCAAAATCCGCGCTCGTTTAATCGCCACTGTGAGATCGCGTTGTTGCTTGGCGGTTAGTCCTGTAATTCGCCGAGGAAGAATTTTGCCTCGCTCGGTGACAAACTTGCGCAGCAATTCGATATCTTTGTAATCTATGGGATCTTGCGGTTTAATTGGTGACAGACGACGACGAAAATAGCTCATTGTTACTTAATTTCCTTATGAACAGTGTGGCGGTTGCAGTGAGGGCAAAACTTCTTTAGTTCTAATCTTGCAGTTGTGTTACGCCGATTTTTCATTGTGGTGTAACGGGAAACTCCAGGCGATCGCTTATCTGGATTAGTGCGACATTCAGTACATTCTAGTGTCACAGTGATCCGGACACCTTTACTTTTAGCCATATTGCTACTTACTCAAGTTTAAACAAATTAAACACAATCTATTATTTTACGACACGCTGGCGAACTTGGGCAAGAAAACGGCTCACTTTAATATCAAGTGAGTATCCTCGTAATGAACTAGCAATAATCGTCCGAGCAATCAAGTCGTGTCCTGCTTGATGTCGGGTACTATCTGCTAACGCAATGCCACAGTCAAGTGCTAAAGGCACTAGCAACAATATACTACCTGCATTCATCAAGAAATTGCTCAAGGCGATCGCTGCTAGCATGGTACACGAACCAGCAATGCTTTCGCGCTTCACCAAGGTGAGTAAATCTGGGACTGTGCCCGCCTCCACATCCAGTAATTTCATGTCCAAAGTCCAGCGACCAAAGCTTTGTCCCTGATTTCGATATACGAGCAATACTCGCATACCATACCAAGCTAATAAAAATACAAAAACCTGCGCCCACGAAAACCTAGGGCGTCCACCCAACAAAGAACTGAGTAGCCAAACTCCCAAAAAATCTATTCCAAAAGCTACAGCGCGTCTTCCCATTTGCACCCGAGGAAAGCGGGTATAGTCTGGCGAAGTATTCATAGCAAAAAATAGTAATTGGCTACTTTCATATCCTATGCTGATAGCTACCACATTGGTGACATTTAACTAGATCTTTTGCATGAATGCTGAGAGAATAAGTTCGCTACTAGATAAACTCTTTCGATCTCGGTGGTCTTAACTAATTACAGCATCTGCGTTCATCACACTTTGTTGCGGAAAGTTTGTATGTAGTTGTGCTTTTAGACATTTTATGCCTAAGAGCTTGAGAGCGTGTGACTCGGTGCAGCACAACAATACAACGGCAGAGACCTGACACCTTGCTACACAGCCTGTTATAAGTGTTGTATTAGGGCATGGGTAATTAGGACGTTTTGAGAAAGCAATGAGTTGTTTGTGATTCATAAAACATGTTGCACAAGTCTAGTGACAACTCCTAAATTAATTTTTAGGAATTATGACCAACAGCTAATTGCTAACAGCTAAGTGCTGTTACTAAGCTAGGAATACAGAATTCAGAGTTAATTTGTATGCTGCCAGCAAGCCAAGCAGAGGCAATGATTTTAGATTTGGTGCAACCCCTAGACGGAAAGCGCAACGGTGAGGTTGTAACACTTTTAACAGCAATTGACCGCATCCTGGCAGCACCAGTTGTGAGTCAGTTGGATTTTCCTCATTGGGATAATTCAGCAATGGATGGCTATGCTGTGCGGTATGAAGATGTCAAAAATAGTCATGCTGAGCAACCTGTAGCTTTAGAGATTGTCGAAGAAATCCGCGCCGGACGAGCACCGAAGCGGGAAATTAAATCAGGACAAGCAGCACGTATTTTCACAGGCGGAATCCTGCCATCAGGAACCGATACTGTAGTGATGCAAGAACACACCAAACGCGAAGGCAATCGCGTCTTTATTCTCACTGCACCACCAGAAGAAAAAGCTTTTGTCCGCGAGGGAGCCTCGTTTTATCAAGCAGGAACGCCACTTTTATTGCCTGGAATTGCGCTACAACCTCCAGAATTAGCAGTACTAGCAGCGGCACAATGTACGCAAATTAAAGTTTATCGCCGACCGAGAGTCGCAATTTTGTCTACTGGCGACGAATTAATTACTCCCGATCAGCCTTTACAACTTGGTCAAATTGTTGATTCCAATCAATATGCTTTAGCTGCACTTGTCGCCCAGACAGGAGCAGAACCTTTGCATTTGGGAATTTTCCCTGATAAACCCCACATCTTAAGAAGAGCAATTTCACAGGCGATCGCCACTGCTGATGTTGTTCTTTCCTCTGGTGGAGTTTCTGTTGGTGATTATGATTATGTAGAGCAAATTCTGGCAGATCTAGGAGCGACAATTCATATTCGTGCTGTAGCAGTTAAACCAGGTAAACCCTTGACATTTGCCACATTCGCTGCATCCGCAGCGTCTAAACATAAACCAGTGCTGTATTTTGGATTACCTGGCAATCCAGTTTCTGCTTTAGTCAGTTTTTGGCGGTTTGTACAACCAGCATTACGCAAGCTTTCTGGACTAGCGCACAGTTGGGGACCAATGTTTGTCCAAGCGCGATCGCAGCACGATCTTAAGTCTGATGGTCAGCGCGAAACTTATCTCTGGGGACAACTACACCTCATTGATGGTTGCTACGAGTTTCACTTAGCCGATGGCAGCCATAGTTCAGGAAATTTAATTAATCTAGCACAAACCAACGGTCTAGCAGTCATTCCAATCGATCAACCTGCGATCGCCAAAGGTGAAATAATCCGAGTTTTACAAGTCGGTACACCCTTAATTCCGCTAGCTCATAGTCAACAACATTAGACATCACAACAAGCAGTTGTATTACTAGAAACAACTGCTTGGTTAGTCTCAACTTCTGTCAAAGAGTATCTGCAATTCATGTAAAAAACACAACAAACTAATTGACAATCCGCCCATTAATGTAATGCGTTGCTTCACCAACGGTTCCGCCGACTTGTTTGGCAAAAGACGACGCTCGTTCATAGGAAATGAAAGAAGCTACTTGAACTGAGCTAATTCCCCGTTCTCTGATAATTGAAAAGGCATCGTTACATAAATTAGCTCTAATATTACTCAGATTACCTCTATCTATAAATACTGGCCAATATGTTCCTTGTCTCTGGAAGGGATCTCCACAAGATTTTCGGGGAAATGAACTATTTCTTGCGATGACTGAGTTACTAATTGTGCGAGAATTTGTCGGTTGTCTTCCTCCATTAGCAGTTCTTAAGCTACAAACATAAAGTAATTCTGCTTCCCCAAGACTATCAGGTACGGGCGAATGCAAATTAGGTGGTATTGTAAGATAACTTCGGTCGTAATCGTCTAATACCTTTCCATTTGAATTATATTCAATCTGTCTGAGTACACCTATTTTGTTGCTTACACAATCAACATAAGTTAAGGACATTATGGATTGAGGTGTTGAGCTACTCAATGAAATGTATGAGCTAGATCTTAAGTTTTGATCGTATATTAATCTACTCCAAAAAGTTATAGTATCTCCTGTTCCTTTGATACTATCAACATCTACAGCAAGGTAAGGTTCAGAATTTAGCATTACCCATTGTCTCGCTGACACAGAATTTGGATAAAATAGTGCTACTAGAGAAGCAGTAGCTACTAGGATTTTTTTCAACATAAATTTGCTTCTCTATTTAGATATATAGAAAAACTCAAAAAATAGTTTTTGAATAATTTGTTGTTGTGTCTAAACTATCTGTAACTATATAATTTAGCTCTGTATTAAATATATTTCACTGATAGAGAAAAAATATTAAGGAATTGCCCTTGCTCAAGCTAAAAATGATGAAATTATAGTAAATTTAATATCTGATATTTATAATTTTTAAAGCCAACCGCGCTTACCATTAGGGCGGATCGTCATCCAATTTACTTTGGCGTGAGCTAACTGCTCATCCGAAACTTTTGCTCCAGTGAGATTAGCCCCACACAAATTAACATTTCGTAAATTAGCATCACTCAAGTCAGCGTAGCTCAAATTAGCACCGCGAAAATCGGCTCCTTCTAAATCAGCAGAATGAAAGTAAGCCTTTGTTAAAATGGTTTCTCTAAAATTAGTTCGCTTGAGGTTAGCGTGGCTAAAATCATTACCTGACAAAATGCATTTAAAAAAATTTGTACGATCTAATTTCGCTGCCCGAAAGTTCACTTCTGATAGATCTACTCGCTGCAAGTCAAGTGAGCTGAGATCGTAAGAAGCAAAATCTCTTCTTCCTTTGATATAAGACAAAACTAAATTGTCCGCATCTAGCTTTCTCGGTGGTGCAACTTTGGGTTTTTGTCCCATTGCTGAAGGCACAGAAGCAACGCTTGCTGATTGTTTAAGTTTATTTGGCATCTCGGTAAGATTTGCTCTTCTTGCACGAATTGCATCTGCCATTTGTGCCCTCGATTGAGCCGCACTATTACCATACGTACTTGTTGCAGTAGTCACTGGTGCTGTAATAGATGTCGCTTGCTTCACCATTCTGGGTAATCTAGGTTTGCGAACCGCAGAAGGTTGAGCCGCCATACTGTTAGCTAAACTATCCATGTATGGTTCTAGTTCTAGTGCCGTTAAGACATCATTAGGAGATTGGTAACGATGTCGTACAGCACCTTCTAGCATTTTTTGTAAAACTTCGCGGAAGCGATCGCTAATTTGTACTTTGTTTTGCCAAAGCATTTCTCCAGTTGAGGAATTGTAGTCAAGATCTTTAGGAGATTTGCCCGTAAGCAGATAAATACAAGTCACTCCCAAAGCATAAACGTCACTTGCATAAACGGGGCGCATCGCGAGTTGTTCGGGAGGTGCAAAACCTGGAGTTCCAACCGCAAAAGCTGTTAAAGCTGTATGTTCTGACATACTCGTTGTTTGACTGACTTGGTCTTTCACAGCACCAAAATCAATCAAAACGAGTTTACAATCCTCATGACGTCGAATAATGTTTGCTGGTTTGATATCTCGGTGGATAACCTGTTGGCTGTGGAGATACTGCAACGTTGGCAGAAGTTCGCTCAAAAATTGCTTGACTCCAACTTCACTAAAAGGACCAGAGCGTTTGATTTCCTGTTGCAGCGTTAAGCCATTAATGTACTCTTGAATTAAATAAAACTGTTCGGTGTCTTCAAAGTAGTCGAGTAGCCTTGGTACTTGAGGATGACTACCAATCTTGCCTAAAGTTTTAGCTTCCCTAGCAAATAGTTTTCGCGCCATGTCTAAGGCTTCTGACGATGTTGCTGAAGGTCGTAATTGCTTGATCACGCACTTCGGTTCACCAGGTAACGTCACATCTTGGGCTAAAAACGTTGCTCCAAAACCACCTTGGGCTAAAGCTTGCAGTGCCCGATAGCGATCGCGTAACAATAATTGAGCACCACAGGTTGCACACGTCTGGCAGGAACTTGAGTTTTGCGGATGGGAACAATCAGGATTTAGGCAATAGCTCATATGAGCGTTACTCGCTGCTTCAGGTAATACTGGGAGCGATCGCACCCTGCTTCAATTATTCAAAGAAAAATAATCAACAACCACCTGATTTATACGGAAAATTAGAGATCAGGGAAAAGAGATCTGGGGAGGCTGGGAAGTCGGGGAGATAAAAAGATGGGGAAACTGGAAGTGCCACTCTTTCACCCGCTCCTTGACGCTAGTTACTATCAGAGGATACCTCTACAACGCACTGGCTCCTCCTTGCCTCTCTATTCACTTAATCCCCTTGCCTACCACAGGCAAGATGCCTGCCCTGCTATCGGATCACTCTAAAACTTATAACTTTAGATTAACTATGTGTTTGGCGTTGTCCCCCCTCAGTTAGGTGTAAGTCCTTTTTTGTAATCGTTAAATTGGCAATAGTCAAATTGCCACAAATTGTTGATAAATACTTTACTTAAAGGAAAAAGAAATGACTGAGAATAAGCAACCAGTGGATAAGTCTGATGAGAATAGTGAACCCAATATACAGCAACAAGAAGATCAGCCAAGCAGCTCAGGTATTGGCGCGGCAGCAGCTGGAGCGGCTGTGGGTGCTATACTTGGCGGTCGTACTGGAGGAATCGTTGGTGCTGTAGCAGGTGCAGCAGCAGGGGCGATGGCTGGTAGGGGAACAGCTGAGGCTGTCAATAAGACTGTAGAAGGTGTAGTAGACGCCGTAGAGAGTGTAGCCGACAATGTAAACGAAACTGTAGAAGGTGTAGGCGAAGCAGTAAAAGATACAGCTGAGTATGTTAAGCCTTCTGTAAAGGGCGCAGTAGATTCAGTCAAGGAAACAGTTGAGGAAGCAAGACCCTCCATAGTTGACACAGCAGAAGCAGTCAAGGAAACAGTGCAGGAGTCCAAACCCTCTGTTGTAGAAGCTGTTAAATCTGCATCCGAGGAGGCTAAGCCAGCTGTCAGAAGTGTCTCAGAATCTGTAAAAGGTGTAGTAGACTCAACCAAAAAGACAGTTGAGGAGGCAAGACCCTCCATAGTTGACACAGCAGAAGCAGTCAAGGAAACAGTGCAGGAGTCCAAACCCTCTGTTGTAGAAGCTGTTAAATCTGCATCCAAGGAGGCTAAGCCAGCGGTCAGAAGTGTCTCAGAATCTGTAAAAGGTGCAGTTGAAGATGTTAAACCAGCCGTACAGAATGCTGCAAACTCAGCCACGGATGCAACAAAAAGTGTTGCAGACTCAGCCAAACGTGCAAGTAAGGAGGTCAAACCATCCTCAGTAGAGAAAAAGCAAGTTGAGCTACCCAGAATAACTACAGACACCGAAACGCTAGGTGCTTCTAGTGAAGCAGACTTCTCTGAAGGGAAAGTTATTCCGGTAGAAATTCGCGATCAGAGAACTGATGTGTAGCAGCAAACCTTTCAGGCAAGAAGACATTAACAGATATTGTTAAGTTAAGTTGGCGTGAGACAGTTTAGCCAAGATTATCTCAAAAATCTTTCTTGCCCTGATTAAATACTTTGGCTAGGGTAGTAATAAGTATCGGAACAGAAAACTGATTTAAGGATTATATCCTTGGCGAAACGGGTAGTTGTACTTACAACAGTCCTTTATTCCTGTTTAGTGTTCCGTTGCTTGTTGCAGCATATCAACAGTATTATTGCGCAAAATAACTTGCAACAAGTTGCCCAACGGTTTGCAGGAGAACTCAGTGACAATGAATTGCCACTGCCTCAAATACCCTGGATGGTTAAACTCGATGGCAGCTATATCTACTTCTTTCAGTTTAAGCAGACAGGCTGAATATTTGCTTGAAAGGTTCCTATTACCATGCAGTTTGCTGCGATGAAGCAGGTAGCAAAGTGATTGAGCAGCAAAGATTCTTAGTTGCATTCGGCTATATGAATTGGAGCACATCAAATGGTTTCGCTGGCACGGCAATGTATGCAAAGCTTTGCAATTTGATAAGATAGTCTGGCTGAAGTTTAAGCAAGCATACTCCATGCGTATTTCTCTGAATTGGTTGCAAGAACTGGTTGAGTTGACTCTTTCTCCAGAAGAATTGGCGGAAACGTTAACAATGGCAGGGTTTGAAGTAGAAGAAATTGAAGATCGTCGTACTTGGGCAGAGGGAGTGGTTGTCGGAAAAGTACTGGAGTGTCAACGCCATCCCAATGCTGATAAACTCAGTGTCACGACAGTAGATGTGGGAACTGCTTCTTCAGAACTATTAAATATAGTCTGCGGTGCGTCTAACGTGCGGGCGGGAATTTATGTGCCGGTCGCGTTAGTTGGTACTTATCTGCCCAAAATTGACGTCAAAATCAAAGCAGCAAAACTACGCGGAGTACGCTCTGAAGGCATGATTTGTTCTTTAGCTGAGTTGGGATTAGCTAAAGAATCTGCAGGAATTCATATTTTTGAGCAGGAAGTGCCATTAGGTAGTGATGTTCGCCCATTGCTTGGCTTAGATGATGTCATTCTTGACTTGACAGCAACGGCAAATCGTGCTGATGCATTAAGTATGGTTGGTGTAGCACGAGAGGTCGCTGCAATTACAGGTAAAACAGTGCGATTACCAGCAGCACAGGAAAGCTCAATCTCAGCTGGTAAAAAGAATTTAACTATTAATATCGTAGAATCACAAGCTTGCCCTGCTTACATGGGTACGGCGATCGAATCTCTAAAAATTGCTCCTTCACCAGCATGGTTACAACAGCGATTGCAAGCCGCAGGAATTCGCCCAATCAATAATGTTGTCGATATTACAAACTACATTGTGCTGGAATGGGGTCAACCGCTACATGCTTTTGATCGCGATCGCCTTTTAGCTGTTAGTGAAACTCAATCAGAATTAACGATCGGTGTCCGATTCGCACAAGCTGGCGAAACACTAAAAACGCTGGACGGTCAAACGCGCACGCTTTCCAATCAAGCTTTACTGATTACCGCGCACGATAAACCAGTTGCTTTAGCAGGGGTTATGGGAGGCGAAGCAACAGAAGTGCATGAAGGTACTCAAAACCTCGTTCTAGAAGCTGCACTCTTCGATCCTGTCGCAATTCGTCGTTCTGCACGGAGCCAAGGTTTACGTACAGAAGCTTCAGCAAGGTACGAACGGGGAATTAACGCTGCTGAATTAGAGCTAGCCTGTCGTCGCGCTTTAATGCTTATGCGTGAATTAGCTGGAGGTGTTGTTGTACAACAGCAGTTTGCTGATGCACGTCCCGAAGTTGGTGCGCTGTCACGTTCGATTGAACTACGTCTTAACCGCGTCAACCAGGTTTTAGGACCAATAGACTTAGGAGAGACTACAGGCGAATTACAATCAGAAGATATTCAGCAAATTCTTACCGCACTCGGATGTCAAGTCAAACCATCACCTGAACAAAAAGTCTTGAGTGTAACAGTTCCGCCATATCGTCACCGCGATTTAGAGCGCGAAATTGACTTGATTGAAGAAATTTCACGGTTGTATGGTTACGATCGCTTTTGCGACACTTTACCTGAAAAAACAGAGCCTGGCTATCTTTCCCTAGAACAGCAACTCACTCGCCAACTCCGCGAAGCTTTCCGCGCTGCTGGATTGACAGAATTGATTCATTATTCATTAGGTAAGCCAGGACAAGATCGACAAATTGTACTCACCAACCCAATTTTTGTTGAATATTCAGCACTGCGCACAGATTTAATTTCTGGCTTGATTGATGCTTTTCAGTACAACCTAGAGCAAGGTAATGGCAGCTTGAATGGTTTTGAAATTGGGCGCATTTTCTGGCAAGAAGAAGATGGCTTGCTCGAAGCTGAGGCTTTAGGTGGAATTTTAGGTGGAGATGTCACTCAAGGTAAGTGGACGTCAGGTGGAAAAGAACATCCTTTGACTTGGTTTGAAGCTAAGGGCGTTCTAGAAAGTGTCTTTCAACGCTTGGGCTTGAAGGTGGAGTTTCAACCCAGTCATCAAGACTCCCGCTTGCATCCAGGACGTACTGCATCGTTATGGTTGCAGGGTAATCGATTAGGTGATTTTGGACAAGTCCATCCTCAATTACGTCAAGAAAAAGGCTTACCAGATGCGGTTTATGTATTTCAACTTGATTTAGATGTGATTTTAGATTATTGGGATCGCGACGAAGTTTTAGTCCCAAGATTCCGTCCGTATTCTACTTATCCAGCTTCACCTAGAGATATCGCATTTTTCGCTCATCTAGAAGTCTCTGTTGCGGAAATAAAACGCGCGATCGCCCTTGCAGCCGGAGAATTACTCGAATCGGTGGAATTGTTTGATGAATATCGCGGCGAACACGTCCCACAAGGACAAAGAAGTTTGGCGTTTCGCTTGGTGTATCGCGCTCAAAACCGGACTCTAACAGATGAGGACATCGAACCTGTACACCAGAAAGTGCGAGAATCTTTAGTAGAAAAATTTGGCGTAAATCTACGCAGTTGAGTTTGCAAATTACTGGAAGACTATGCCTAAGTACGTAATGTGGGGAAGTTACTGCGATAATGTACTAGAAAAACGCGCTCCTTATCGACAGGCTCATCTCGACGGCCTGGCTGCACAAAAAGAATCTGGAGTGTTGATTACAATCGGTCCAACAAAGGATTTAACAAAGGTTTTTGGCATTTACGAAGCTGAGGATGCAGCAACAGTCCATCAACTTGTTGAAGCCGATCCTTATTGGAAAAATGGAGTTTGGACTGAGTACTCTATTAAAGAGTGGATTCAAGCTTTTTAAGTAGGTCGATTGACATCAACCGCAGGTGCTCTGCTACTTCCTTCGGAGCTACCCAGACGAATTGTTGCGAATTTATTTGCCAAGCCTAGCTAAGGTTAATATCAATTAACTGTAAAGGCTTGGGTTGAGGTGCTGACGACAAAAATCTAATACAACAGATAAATCGCTAGTTTGTTGTGGATAATTAACTATTGGTCTACTTATTGTGATTAAAGGAATACCTAGTTGAGTTGCGACAAGACGTTTAATATCTTCACCTCCTGGTTTTCCTGAAGCTTTGGTAATCACGAGTTGAATTTGCCATTGACGCCAAAGTGCGAGTTCTAATTCAGCAGAAATGGGAGGACGCAGACAAATTAATCGATCTGGGGTAAACCCTGCTTGCGCTGCTGCTGTCATGGCGATCGCTGAAGGGAGAATTCGGGCAAATAATGTTGCGCGATCGTGCCAAGCTTGAAACGTCTGTAGCGGTCGATATCCCACAGTTAACAATACTCGCTTATTCTGTAAGTAGTTTGTTGCTAGTAAAGCTTCAAAACTATCGAAATTCTCGCTCGCACTTTCTGTGCTAGATAGCAATATTGGGCGTTCATAGCGGAGGTAAGGTATCTGTAGTTGTTGTGCAGCCGCGATCGCATTGTGTGAAACTTCCACAGCATAAGGATGAGACGCATCAACAATCGCCTTAATTTGTTGTTGTTGAATAAATTCTAGAGTTTGAGCTAAAGTTAAACGCCCTACCCAGATTGTTAAACACGATGCAGAACGATAAAGCGATCGCGCAGATTCAGTTGTTACAGAAACAATACAACAGACATTTTCTGGTGCGATCGCCTGAGTAATTTTGATGCTTTCTTGAGTTCCGCCAATCAGCCACAACTTGCCATGATGACAAACTTGCAGTGACTGATTGAAAGCCGTACTCATGCGCGTACTAGCCCTTGAGTGCTTTCCTGAAATTTTGTCGATAAGACTTATTGGAGAGCAACAATGCTGGCCATAATAGTGATAGAGATAATCGATTAGAAAAACTACGCGAGAAGGTAGTGCGATGAAACCCATTCCAGAATTTCCAAGCACCTATTGCATATGCAATAACAACTAACCAATAAATGAAGTTCATTCTCAGCAACCACCTGTACAACTCATTGATTAAGTAAAAGCTGGTATCTTCAGCGGTGACAAATGTCCTCTTCCACTATCTTTAGTGTAGAGTAGCTTACAGAAATCATTACAGCGATCGCGTAAGTAGCTTTGAGTTAGTTGTAGCTCAAAAGCATAGTAACTTGCCACTCATCGTCGAGTATAGGCGCGTAGTTGTACACCCCTACACTGACATATGTGCCTAATGAAGTTTACGCTTAACGGATGTATCTTGTGGAAGTACCTTAAGTTTCAACATACATAGGAAACTAGAACAAGACTTGCTTTTTTGCCAGAGTCATTGGCTGTGTGTCAGTGACGAGTGCAAATCAATTAAGGAGGAATTATGCGTGCAGTGCTGATGGCTGGAGGGTCTGGAACGCGGTTAAGACCGCTGACTTGCGACCTTCCTAAACCGATGGTACCTATTTTAAACAGACCAATTGCGGAACATATCACTAACCTTCTCAAACGGCACCAAATAACTGAGGTTATTGCCACACTTCATTATTTACCTGACGTCATTCGCGATTATTTTCAAGATGGTAGTGACTTTGGCGTGCAAATGACCTATGCCGTTGAAGAAGATCAACCGCTAGGTACCGCAGGCTGCGTCAAAAATATCGCGGAATTTCTCGATGAAACGTTTTTAGTGATTAGCGGCGATAGCGTTACAGACTTCGATCTCACAGCAGCCATTGAGTTTCATAAACGCAAACAAGCAAAAGCGACATTAGTGCTGACCCGCGTTCCTAACCCAATTGAGTTTGGGGTAGTCATTACCGACGAAAACTATCACATTCGGAGATTTTTAGAAAAGCCATCCACCAGTGAGATTTTCTCCGATACAGTCAACACTGGTATCTACATTCTAGAACCGTCTGTTTTGGACTATTTACCAGCAAATCAAGAATCTGACTTTTCTAAAGATTTATTTCCATTGCTGTTGGAAAAAGGCGAGCCAATGTACGGCTATATTGCTCAAGGATACTGGTGTGATGTCGGACATCTCGATGCGTACCGCGAAAGTCAGTACGATGGTTTGTTTGGTAAGGTAAAACTTGACTTTGCCTATACAGAGACAAAGCCAGGGATATGGGAAGGTCAAAACACTTTTATTGATCCAAGTGTTGAGATTTGTGCCCCAGCACTGATTGGTAGTAATTGTCGAATTGGACCGCGAGTGCGAATTGATGCTGGAACTGTTATTGGAGATAACGTCACAATTGGTGCTGACGCTGACTTAAAACGGCCGATCATCTGGAACGGTGCAATTGTGGGCGAAGATGCAGAGCTTCGAGCATGCGTTATTGGGCGTGGGACAAGAGTAGATCGCCGTGCCCAAGTGTTAGAGGGTGCTGTAGTAGGTTCGCTTTCTACAGTGGGAGAAGAAGCTCAAATTACTCCAAATGTTCGTGTCTGGCCCAGTAAACAAATTGAATCGGGCGCGATACTCAATATTAATTTAATTTGGGGACAAACAGCACAACGCAATTTATTTGGTCAGCGTGGTGTGACTGGATTAGCTAATATTGACATCACACCCGAATTTGCTGTGAAGTTGGGTGCCGCCTACGGCTCAACTTTAAAACCTGGTTCGCAGGTGATGATGTCTCGCGATCAGCGCAGCATTTCTCGGATGGTAACGCGATCGCTGATTGCCGGTTTAATGTCTGTGGGTGTCAATATTCAGAACCTCGATGCCACAGCAATACCAATGTCGCGAACAGTTGTCTCTACCTTTGGGGTTGCTGGAGGAATTCACGTACGGCTGCATCCAGATCGCCCTGATTATCTGTTAATTGAGTTTATTGATAGCAAAGGTGTCAATATTTCAAAAGCACTAGAAAAGAAAATCGAGGGTGCTTACTTTAAAGAAGATCTCCGGCGCGTGCAAATTCATGAGATTGGTAATGTTGTCTATCCGATCCAGATGATCGACACTTACTGCAATGCGTTTGAGAAGAATCTAAATGTAGAAGCAATTCGCCACAGTAACTCAAAAGTTGTTGTTGACTATACTTATGCTGTTTCTGGTGCAGTGTTACCGCAACTTTTAGCTAAATTTGGTTGCGATGCTGTGGTGCTAAATGCCAGTTTGAAACAAACAGCGGTTTCTTCAGTAGAGAAGGAAGCACTGTTACAGCAGCTTGGTCATGTTGTGGAGGCATTGCGAGCTACCTTCGGCGTACAGGTATCAGCTAACGGAGAACAGTTGATTCTGGTGGATAAGTTGGGAACACCGATTCGCGGTGAGATGTTGACCGCACTGATGGTGAATATGATCCTGACAGCACACCCACGAGGGACTGTTGTTGTGCCAATTCATGCCTCAAGTGCAGTGGAACAAATTGCTCGTCGTCATGATGGTAAGGTGATTCGCACGAAGGCAAGTCCTACTGCATTGATGGAGGCTTCATTACCAGAAGTCAACCCAAATGTAGTTCTTGCTGGCAGTGGAGATATGGGATTTATCTTCCCGCAGCTGCATCCTGGATTTGATGGGATGTTCTGTATTGCGAAGGTGATTGAGATGTTGACGGTGCAAGAGCGATCGCTTGCGTCAATTCGCGATAATGACTTACCGCAAGTCAGTCACAGAAGCTACACTGTTCGCTGTCCTTGGACGGTCAAGGGAGCATTGATGCGCTATCTAGTTGAAACGCACAAAGAGGACAGTCTGGAGTTGATTGATGGCGTGAAAATCCGCTTTGAAGATGACAATTGGATATTAATTTTGCCTGATGCGGGTGAACCACTGGTACATTTGTTCGCTAACGGTAATGATCGTAATTGGGTAGATGAATCGCTCAGGGAATACCGCACCCGCGTTCAGTCATTTATTGAACAACAACAGGGAGTGGAAGCTTACAGCAACAGCCCTCAGCAGTCGATTGTGAGTTAGGAGCGATTTAGGAGTTTTGAGTTTTGAGTTTTGAATTAAAAGAACTTTCTTAACTCAATACTTAACACTCATAACTCTTGTGACCCCCCATTTAGCGAACACATTAGGAGAAGCGAATGAACACTTGTATTTTGATGGCAGAAATTGTGCAAGCGCCACAACTGCGTTATACGTCTGACAACATGGCGTTAGCAGAAATGCTGGTTCAGTTTCCTGGTTTACGGGCAGAAGATTCCCCTGCAACACTAAAAGCTGTTGGGTGGGGTAACTTGGCGCAAGAGATTGAACAAAATTATCAGCAAGGCGATCGCGTCATTATTGAAGGTCGCTTGAGTATGAATACTTTTGAGCGTTCTGAGGGATTCAAAGAAAAACGTGCCGAGTTGACAGTACAGCGCATTCACGCGGTTGATAAAACTGTAGATACAACAGCTACAAAAGCCAACCCCAAAACTGCACCAGATTCTGTCAGTTCGCGTTCTGAAAAAGCCCCCAAAGCTAATTTAGACACGAGCACTTCAACTGCAACAACTTCTACAGCTACAGCTAGTAGAACGGACGTAATTGCTGACTTTGCGACTTACGAACCACCTGTAAGAACATCAGCGCCGTTACCACCCAGCGAAGACCAGGATATCGACGATATTCCGTTTTAAGAGGGTAAGGAGCGAGAGGGCTATTGGGAGAGTAGGAGCGTTGTAGAGTGGGAGTGTGGGAGGTGTGGGGAGTGTGGGAGCGATTTGATGATTATTGCTCTTTAATACTCAATAACACCAACTACCCAACTACTCTAGAACCCTACTACCCGCCTACCCTCTGAACCGTAGGTCTGCGCAAGCGCCCTCTAACCTCTTCCATCCCACTCAGCAGCAGCGTCGGTAACAGCTTGATCTACAGTTTTCTCGCCCAACATTGCGGCTTGAAGATTATCGTAAATTGTTCTTTGTAAGACGTTGAGATTTTCCATTGCTGGAACCAACACTTCAGCTTGCTGCAATTGACTTGCACTCACAACGCGTGCTTTTTCGACAGTTGGTGCATCTGCTGGTATTGCCTGAAAGTAGTCGTCTGAGAGCGCTGCTACAGTTGAGGGTAAGACATTTGCTGCTTTGGCAAAGGCAAGTTGATTTTGGTTGTTAGTGACGTATAAGGCAAATTTTAAAGCCGCATCAGGTTGGTCTGTGTTGTTAGGAATCACTAAGTTCATCACTGCAACGTTTTTCTTGCCTGTCGGACCTGTAATTTGTGGTGCAGTTGCCGAAACTTGGGCGATCGCTGGCGCATTTTTGGCGATCGTTCTTAAAAACTCTGGACCTGATGCTAATAAAGCCGTTTGTCCAGCTTGATACTGCTCTATACCATATCTGTGTCCTTGAGTCAACGCTTCTGGTGGAATCAGTTCATTGCGATACAAGTCCACCCAATATTGAAATACAGCTCTACCTTCAGGAGTATTAAACGCGGCTTTGCCTTGCGCGTCTACCAAATTAACTCCCATTTGCACAAAAGATTCTAAAACTTCAGCAGAATCTTCGGGAACAAAAGTGGTAAAAAAGGCGTACTTCCCAGTTTTTTCTTTAACTTGTCGAGCCACTGTTGCTAGTTCTGCATAGGTTGTTGGTGGTTGACTGACACCTGCTTGATTTAACAAATCAGTGTTATAAATTGTCAAGCGTGTTGTGAGATACCAAGGTAAACCAAAGCTTTTACCATTAATTGTGCTTGCTTTCCAAATATTGGGTAAATAAGTTTGGCGAACATCCGCACTCACCTTAGAATCTAAATCTAACCAAGCATTTCGAGTTGCTAGCTGAGAAGCAAAACTGGGGTTTAAATTCACCACATCTGGTGCTGTGCGTGCAGACATTGCAGTTAGGATTTTGCTCTCCATGGCTGACCAGGGCACATCTACCCAGTTCACTTTAATGTCAGGGTTTTCTGTTTCAAAAGTACCGATCAGATCTGTAAAGAACTCTGTAAATTGTGGCTGGAGTTGCATCGTCCAGAATTCTACATTGCTGTTACCTGATGCCGATTGCTGGGTACTATTATTGACGTTACCAGTACCACAACTAACAACCCAACTCAAGGTCAAACCTAACAAGGCAAAAATTCCGAGGCGTTTCCAACCTCTAATTTTGCTAAAAAATACTGGGGTTATTGACATTTTTCAAACGTAACTTGCTGACTTATACGAGCAAAGCAATTCTAAGCTAAAGTAGCAGACATTCACTTTTCAGTATCTCACTCTCAGTTTCTTTTTACCCTCTAAACAACCAGCAAAACTGTGTTTAACCGCTTCCAAATACCACCTAACCGCTTCCAGATACTACCTAAACGTAGCAAGGGAGTTGGCATTGAACTTGCTCCTGAACGAATTAATATAGCTCAGTTACGTAAACAAGGTCAGGGCATAAGACTGGTAGCGTTTTCTTCAGTTCCCGTACCTGAAGGAATTTTTCAAGATGGTCAGATTATTGATCCGCCAGCACTTGCAGAAATTATTCAATCAGCCTTAGCCCAGAGCAAAATTAAAGCCAAGCGAGTTGCTACCGCTGTTCCTGGAAGAGACTCACTAGTGCGTTTAATTCCCTTACCGGCTGAGTTAGATGACCAAGAATTACGTGAAATGGTCTTAAATCACGAAGCAGGTTTGTATTTGCCCTATCCTCGTGAAGAAGCGGATGTTGATTATCAAAAATTAGGGTACTTTGTTGATGAGGACGGCATTGAAAAAGTACAAGTCTTGCTCGTTGCTACCCGTAAAGAAGTCACAGACCTCTATATAGATACATTTCAACAAGCTGGGCTACAAGTTGATGTTTTAGAAATCAATAGTTTTGCCTTGTTGCGTACAATTCGTGAGAAATTACGCGAGTTTCCTTCACAGGAAGCTGTGGTTTTAGTTGATATTGAATTTGACAACACAGAAATTGCAATTATTGTAGATGGAATACCGCAGTTTTCGCGAACTGTCCCGATTGGTACATTTCATTTGCAAGGTGCGCTATTGCGGGCACTGCATTTACCAATGTCTAGAGACACGCAAGTCATGCTACAGTCTGTCGTTCTTCCCAGCGCAACAACAGATGAGATGGGAGCAGCGATCGGTACGAGTGTCGATCCTGGTACTGCAGCAATGCTGCGAGTGATGGGAGAGTTAATTGATGAATTACGGCGATCGCTCGACTTTTATCTTAGCCAAAGTGAAAATCTAGAAGTTGCACAAATACTCTTGGCAGGACCTGGTGGTGGATTAGTAAACTTAGATGAGTTTTTTCAACAACGAGTAAATATTCCCACCATACAAATCGATCCTGTGGCAGCTTTGTCTTTAGAAGTTGATGAGAAAAAAATCTCGCCTGGACAACGACCAGGACTAGGAATCGTTTTAGGTTTAGGAATGCGTGAAATTTAATTTAACCGAAGTCAGCGCTGGTATCTTGCCCACACATTACTTTCAATCATGATGAGTCCTTAAATTTTATGTACAGCTTAGACATTAACTTTATTCAGGATGCCCAGATTATCTACTAAAGACAGGAACAAGTGCTAGAAAACTAAAAATGCTGGGCGGTGAGACTGCACCACTTTATTTAGGAATCGCGATTGGAGTGATTTTACCAGCGATGATCGGCGGCGCATGGTTAGTTCTGCAAACTCGTAATGGACAACTAGAGAACGAAAATGCTCAACTTGATGCTGAATTAAGCCGCTTGGGACTTCAAGAACAAGAAATTCAAACAACACAAGCGCAAATCAATCAAGTCCGTACTGAAACTCAAGCTTTAGCGACAGTATTTAATCAAATTCGTCCTTGGTCAGCGATGTTACAGGATATGCGCGATCGCATTCCTCGTGCCGTACAAATTGAAACCCTCCGGCAAACTGCCGCTGCAACTCCCCAACAAGATCCGCAGGCTGCAAATAATACTAACAATCAACAGCAAGGTCAACAAAATACTGAACAAGATCAACAAAATGCTGAACAACAAAACCAGCAACCTACTCAAATTCCCGTAGGTAGTATCGAAATTACTGGAGTTGCTCGCTCTTTTAATGATGTCAACGATTTCTTGCTAACACTGCAACAATCTGCCTTTCTCAAGTCTACAGATACTAGAATTGTTACTGCTGAGTTAGTAAATATTGGTGAACCTGGTACCGTGGCTGTACCGCAAGCGAATGCTTCTGCCGTTGCGACTCCTCAAGCGGTCAGGTACACAATTCAATCAACATTGAGCGATGTTCCTGCCTCTGAGTTGTTAAGAGAACTAGAGCGCAAGGGTACATTAGGATTGGTAACTCGCATTCGCACACTGCAACAAAAAGGTGTGATTCAACAATGACGATCACTGAAGACTTTATTCCCGAAGAAACTATCGAGTTTCAACCTGTCGCACCAAGTTATCCTAAGGCATTTGGTGTCACTCTCACTCCTGGCGTAAGTGGCGTGCTGATTGCGCTGTTGGGGCTAGCAGGTGGTGTTTACTTGGTTGTTAATTTGTTGATGCCAACTTGGCAAAGACACCAAGAATTGCAAGCCAGTCGAGATGAGAAAAATGCCCTCGTAGCACAAAAACAACTCACAATCCAGCAAGCTGAACAAGTACGAGCCGAGTTAGCTCAAGTAAGACAGCAAAATGCTCAAGTTCTCACTTTATTTGCTGACGAGCGAACACTAGATACTTTGTTGTTAGATCTTAATCGTGTTGTTGAATCGGGTAATGCCCAACTACCACAGAATGCACCTAGAGCTAGACTCAAGCGTTTTGTCCCTATCAATCAGTCACCCGAAATTGTCTCTGATGGCAGTTTAGGGTCTGCCGTCAATGGTAAACTGAAACGTCAAGCTGTCAATATTGAGCTAGAAGGAACTTTTGAGCAAACTCAAGCAATCATCCGCAACATTGAGCGGTTACAGCCTTTATTAATTGTTAAAGATTATCAATCATCCTTGGCACAAAGTGGCGACCAGCAAGCTGGTGTTATCCAGCCAGGAGGACCAGTCATTACAACATCTTTTCAGTTAGAGGCATTAATGCCAGCTAGCCCTGCTGAAGCAGCATCAGCAGCAAGTAATCCAGAGCAACAGTAAACAGTAACTCGAAGACAGAAACAACACTTATTTTTATTTACGTTGTTGCGTAATTTTTGCACAACTGTTTGTTATAAAATTATCTACCGTATTTTTACGGAAATCCGAAATTTGAATGCATAAAATTGTTATTTACTGTCGGTAAAATTGCTCTTGGAGCTAAAGTACAAGTAGCGTTAATTTTTTTATATTTTGTGATATAAAATTAGCTGAAAATGATTAATACATTGGCAATTATTGATACTAGTTTAGCTATTGAAAGCTGCGTGAGAGAACTTTCAAAGTAATCTATCTATCACAATGATTAATCAGTTTAATATGATTTCTGTTTTTTCCAAGAAAGAATACATTACATTTTCTACACAAAATTGAAGTGCAAATAGTTGAGCCGCAAATGCTACAGTTTCAAAGGCTGAGGAGAGAACAGTGAAACAGCTTCCAGGTAGTGGAATGATATTAGCTGGAGCAACCATCACGTTGCTAGCAGCGCAACCAGTGTGGGCAGCAGCAACACAAGTCACAGCAGTACGCCTGAATCCGACAAATCAGGGGTTGAATGTCATTTTAGAAACTGCTGCAGGCGATCGCCCGCAAATATTCACCAGTAGCCGAGGTAACGCCTTGGTTGCGGATATCATCAATACGCAGTTACGCACGCCACAAGGTAACAATTTTCGGCAAGATAACCCAGCACCAGGAATTAGCTCAGTCAGCGTCACTCAGCTTGATCAAAATAGCGTCCGGCTAGTTGTTACAGGAACTACTAACGCTCCTAGTAGCCAGCCTGCGGCTAAAACTGCTCAAGGAATTACCTTCAACATCAGTCCTGTATCAGGTGCACCTGTCGCCCAGCAACCTCCTACAAATCAAACTCCCGCACCACAGCAACCACAACAAACACCTGCAAATCAAACTCCTGGAGTTCTTGTTCCTAATCCTGATGTCCAAATTCAAGGCGCACCTACACCACAGCCAGGAACACAAACGCCACCGCCTTTCTTACCACGAGCCGTTGCTCCACCTGTAGGCGATATTGCTGTTTCTAATGTAGATTCTTCTGCATCAACAATTGATTTAGAAACTACCGAACGCGTACCGCGCCTAGTACTGCGCGAAGCCCCTGTCAGAGAAGTCTTAGCCCTTCTTGCTCGTGCCGCTGGGCTTAACCTCGCGTTTAGTGCAGCCCCCGCACCTGGAACACAACAAGCACAAGCTGAGCCTACCCCTGGTGGTGAAGATGGACCAAGAATTTCTTTGGATATTGAAAACGAGTCAGTACAAGACGTTTTTAATTACGTCCTGCGCATCAGTGGACTACAAGCTAACCGCACTGGAAGGACAATTTTTGTTGCTCCCAGACTGACAAATGAAGCCCGTAACGTCATTGTTCGCAGCTTGCGCCTCAATCAAATCAATGTGAGCAGTGCTTTAAACTTTTTAGTTGCAATGGGCGCAGAAAGTGCTGTCAGCCGCGAAAGAGTTGTCACTAGCGTGAATGCTGTTCCTGTAGGTGGTTCGGCAACACCTGTCACCCAGACACAAACGAGTACAGAAACCAGAGTCGAAACTCAGCGGATTGACTTTCAAGATTCGATACCACTTTTACGCGGTTTACAGGTAGTAGGAGATGAACGCACAAACTCTGTGAGCTTAATCGGTACTCCTCGCCAAGTTGAAATTGCTACTGAACAGTTAGTTCAAGTTGATTCGCGTCGCCGTCAAGTGGCTGTCAACGTCAAGATTGTTGATGTCAACCTGTTAGACACTAATCAGTTCAATACTAGTTTTTCTTTTGGGCTTGGTGACAACTTCTTTCAATTCAATAATGCAGGAAACGCCATTATTAATTTTGGCAGAAATACTTCGCCAGCAGGCTTTAGTGGCAACCAGCTACGAAATTTCACTAGCAGATTTCTAGCTCAGCTGGAAACCTCTATCGAAAATGGTTACGCCAAAATCTTGACCGATCCAACTCTTACTGTACAGGAAGGACAAACAGCACAAGTAAACTTGACAACAGAAGTACCTGGAGGTATCCAAGTACAGTTTATTTCTCCTTCTGAAGGCGCTAATGCCATTCCTGTACGAACAGTAGATATCCGAGAGGCTGGTTTATCTCTTGCAATTCAAATTACTCGGATTGATGACAATGGTTTTGTGAACTTGTCTGTAGCACCTAGTGTATCTGCACCTACTCAGACATTAGACACCGGAGATGGTGGACTTGTTACTTTCTTGAGTACAAGAAGCTTTTCTTCAGGTCAAATTCGGCTACGCGATCGCCAAACTCTCGTTATTTCCGGCATCATTCAGGAATCTGATCGAGCCGAAGTTCGCAAAGTTCCTATTTTGGGTGATATTCCGCTGCTAGGGGCACTCTTTAGAAGAACCAATAAGGTGAATCAACGTCAAGAGGTGATTGTATTACTCACGCCTCAAGTTTTGGATGACTCACAGAATGCCACGGCAGGTTACAACTATACTCCAAGCCCAGAGGTACGACAGATGCTAGAACGTCAAGGGTTTCAGTCTCGATGAAATGGGATTTCAAGCAGAGGTCAGAGGACGCTTCGCAAACTTATGCTTCAACTGCTATACACCCAGAAAAAAATGCAGAAATTTCTGCTTGATGAGTCTAGTCAACTGGAGATTTTAAGAACGTAAAAATCACAAAAATGCGATCGCATTTTTGTGATTACTGGTTAATTTTTCCACTTTTTATGGGGAAAAATACCTAAAAAATGTTGAAATCTATATAACTTAAAGGTTTCACCGATCCAGATTGAGCTAGCACGCCTTAGAATAGGGCATTGAAATATCGAGCCTAGGAGGTTTCAGCGATTGTCTTTAAATGAAACCTCCTAGGCTACGAGCTGAGTATCCCAAAACCTGATACTTGGCAGTTTCGTTAAATCTCATATGTACTCTAAGGAGATCCACATGAACAAAGGTGAATTAGTAGATGCGATCGCAGACAAGGCGAGTGTCACCAAAAAGCAAGCCGATGCAGTCTTAACCGCAGCTTTAGAAACAATCATCGAAGCTGTTTCTTCTGGCGATAAAGTGACTCTGGTAGGTTTCGGTTCATTTGAGCCACGCGAGCGTAAAGCCCGTGAAGGTCGTAACCCAAAAACGGGTGATAAAATGGATATCCCAGCAACAAAAGTGCCTGCATTTTCGGCTGGGAAGCTTTTCAGAGAAAAAGTTTCACCGGACAAAGACTAGTAAGGCTACAACACACATATTTGATGCGACCTACTCACGGGGGAAATTTAGTCTGGGCAGCAGCCGTTGCTGGCTGTTCCCCTAGCGAGATTCTGGATTTTTCTGCAAGTATTAACCCTTTGGGACCACCAAAGAGTGCGATCGCTGCTATTCAAGCGCATCTAGGCGAACTAGGCGCTTATCCAGACCCCAATTATTGGGAACTCCGCACTGCGTTAGGTCAATGGCATCAATTACCACCCGAATGGATTCTGCCGGGGAATGGCTCGGCAGAATTGCTTACCTGGGCGGGCTGGGATTTGGCACAACTTACCAAAACTTTCTTATCTACCCCAGCCTTTGCTGATTACTACCGCGCTTTGAAGGCTTTTGGTGCGAAAGTACAGGAATGTCCTTTGGAGTTGGAGAAACTAGAGGACAGGCAAGATGCCTGCCCCACTTTTTCTAATTCTTTAGAGTGCGGTTTACTTTTGAATAATCCTCACAATCCTACGGGGCAGATGTTTTTACGAGAAAAAATTCTGCCTTATCTTGAGCAATTTGCTTTAGTTGTCGTGGATGAAGCATTTATGGATTTTCTGCCACCAGAACAAGAACAAAGCTTGATTTGTGTGGTACAAGAATATCCAAATTTGGTAATTTTGCGATCGCTGACTAAATTTTATAGTTTACCTGGGCTGCGGCTAGGATATGCGATCGCTCACCCAGATCGCTTACAAAGCTGGCAACAACGGCGCGATCCGTGGTCGATTAATACGCTTGCTGCGGCGGCGGCTGTTGCGGTAATTCAAGACCGCGAGTTTCAACAGCGAACCTGGAAATGGCTGCCATCTGCAAGAATAGAACTGTTTGAGGGTTTATCTCAAATATCAGGTTTGCGACCATATCAAAGTAGTGCTAATTTCTTACTCGTGCAGACTGAACACTTAAGTTCTACCTTGCAAGAAAAGTTACTACAGCATGACCAAATTTTAATTCGCGATTGTCTGAGTTTTCCCACATTAGGCGATCGCTTTTTCCGCGTAGCAGTACGTTCAGAGGTAGAGAATAAACGTTTATTACAGGCATTGAAGGAGAGGTCAGAGGACGCTGGCGCAGACCTTCGGTTCAGAGGTCAGAGGTCAGGGGGAGTTTAGCTTTGCTTTGAGTGTTCTTTGCAAACCGCGAAGCATTCTACCTGCTTCCTCCATTTTGAGTAGAAGCAGTTGCGAGTCATGACTACTTATATATTTAAATTTTTGTGCTAGGAGTAATTGTGTTTCCAATTCTGCTAGTGAACCTAACGCTATAGATAATAAAGTGTAAAAATTCCTTTGTAGAATCTCTTGTATGCCCTTCTGCTATGTTGGAAGGAATTGAAACAGCAGCTTTTTGTAATTGATTTGTTAAACCGTAAGTTTCTTGCTTAGGAAAACTTTGTGTCAAAAGATAAACTTGTTCAGCAATATCCATACTGTTCTGCCAAACCTTCAAATCTTTATAACTAAAACTACCCATAAAATAAGAATATTCATTTTTATTGTTATATATTATACCATACATTTCAGCATTAACCCTGACCTTTGACCCCCGACACCCGACCTCTTTTCCAATGACAATTGACTACGATGTCGTAATTATTGGCGGTAGCCTTGCAGGACGCTACGCAGCGATTCTCGCAACTCAATTTGAAGCTAAAGTGGCGCTAGTAGAATCTCCGCAGCAAGAGATTTTTGCTCATCTTTTGACACCGTATGCTTTAACCTGTTTAGGAAAATTGCGGCAGCAGTGTAGTGATATAGCATTGGGTGCAGTTAACACAAGTACTGTACAGTGGGCAGAAATAATGCAAGGAGTTAAGGGCGTTGTCGCTAATACCGAAGAACAATATTCCCCTGCTGTTTTAGCCGCATTGGGAGTTGATTTGATTTCTGGTATTGGGCAGTTTGAACACACTTCTACACTGACTTTTAATGTAAATCGGCGTCAATTGCGATCGCGTAATTTTTTACTTGCAACTAATTCTCGTCCTGTCATTCCCCATATTGAAGGATTAGAAGCAACAGGTTACTATACAACTTCAGATATTTTACCTGTTCTAAATTCTGCTAACCTGCCGACTCGATGGGTGATTATGGGCGGCGATCCATCTGGAATTCAAATGGCGCAAATCTTCACGCGCTTTGGTTTAGATGTGACTTTAATCGTCAGACATTCGCGCATTCTTCCTCAAGAAGATCCAGAAATTACGCAATTAATTCAAGCTGCATTGGAAGCTGAAGGTGTCCGCATCCTGACAGCAACACCTGTGAGTCAAATCAAGCAGATTCAAGGTAAAAAATGGGTGCAAGCCGGAAATCAAGCAATTGAAACTGATGAGATTTTATTGTGTGCTGGACAACAGCCAGATCTAGTGCATCTTAACTTGGAAGCAGTGGGCGTGCGCTCGCACCGTAATCGTCTGGTGTTAAACGCGAAACTGCAAACAACACACCCTCGAATCTATGCTTGTGGTGATGCAATTGGCGGTTATTCGTTTCCGAACATTGCTAATTATGAAGCGGCCATCGCCCTCAAAAATAGTTTGTTTTTCCCAAGACATCGAGTAGACTATAGCAGCATTCCTTGGGCAGTTTTTTGCGATCCTCAGTTAGCAAGAGTAGGATTGACAGAAAGACAAGCCCGACGTGGTTATGGTGATGTAGTGGTGTTGCGACAGTATTTCAAAAGCGTAACGGCGGCTCAATTGGAAATGGTAACAACTGGAGTCTGTCAAGTCGTACTTTTACCAACTGGAGAAATCGTCGGTGCTACTATTGTAGGTTCCTATGCCGCAGAATTGATTCACGTTTTTGGCTTGGCGATCGCCCAACGAATGAAAATTGATAAAATTGCTCAGCTTGCTCCGGTTTATCCGAGTTTTGCGGAAATTTTTGAGCAAGTCGCTATTTTGGCGTATCAATCACACCTAATTCGTCCTTCGATTTTGGATCGGTTTTTATCTTTGTGGCGTCGTTAAAATTTCTTTTTTCTGCCTACTGAAGCTGAACTCCCAATTCCTTGCAGAATACCACGACCAACTAAACCTATTGCACGACCAATAACTTGTGTGAGTACATAAACAACACCACTTCCTAAAAACGCAATGACTGCGCGGAATCGTGGTGCGATCGCATCGCGTAGTTCTAAGGCTAATGTTACTAATTGAGGAATACCAGAAAGTTGCTGCAATTCTTGACCTCGTGGTGCATAAACTGAAGTTTTGACAATTCCTCTATCAATGAAAAGAAATAATTCGTAACGACTTTCAAAGATTGCTTTAGGTTCTACATAATATTTTTGCCAGCGATATTTCCACGAAAGATTATTTCTGAAACGTTCGATTTCTCGTGTAGAAATTAATCGACTATCATAAAAATTTTGTTTAATGATTTCTACATCAGCAAGTCTATTTAATAGAGGTTGTGCTACGGCATTGGCGACATGAATTAAAAGGTTATGTAAGATAATTTCTGCTCTTGCTTTAGCTTCTGGTGTATCGGCTTTATAGGGAAAATTATCAATGACTAAAGGTGTTTGAAATAATAAATAAGAAAATAGCTCACTGACTAGAGGAATTTTATTCAAAATCTCAATTTGAACAGTTTCTACATCTTGTAGCAAAAGATTAACAATCTCTAAGTTACGATTTTCTACTTGTAAGACAGCGTATCTACCAAAAAAATCGACAGTTGTTCCTTGCCACAAGTCTCGGAGAATTAAATACTGCATTTCTCCTAATTGATGCGGTTGTATTTGAGCAAAACGTAAATCTTCTAAAACTTCTACTACTTTTTGGAGAATAATCTTAAATAGTTCTCGCTTTTTACCTTCCCGCAAAATATCAGTTTCTAAAGTTAAAGTTGTTAGGTTTTGCAAGCTCGACTCAAGTTTTGCTGCAACGATCTCTAAGATTTCGTACACTTCTACTTGGCGACTCAAGCTAGCATCTAATCGCACAAGCGCTCCAGAAGAGACATTGGTTTGAGATGACAACTCAGCCTCTTCTCTAGGTTGCGTCTCGGACAATTGAATGACATTCTCAACACCATTTCTAAGCCTTGATGTATCCTCTTTACCTGTAGGGCTTTTGCCTTTTGGTAGCGGTAACAAGTGAGTCACGAGCCAACGTGATGCGAGAAGTTCTCTACGCTGTCCGGCTAAAAATGCCCGATCTAGTAACGGTAAGCCAGGAACTTGTAATCGAGCATTTACTGCGGCTAAAGTTGTATCAATTTGCTGTAATCCTGTCCATCGCAGGTGATTTCGGACTAAGGCAAGAATACTAGGTGCAGCCAATGGATTTTGTAGTGATTCTGCTTCAATCCAGTAATTTCTTCCTAAAGCTACTTGGCGGATTGCTGCTACGACATTCAAAATAGAAGTCCCTTTGGGACAGTAGCCTTCGATTCCTACCACTTTTGCTGAGGCTAGTAGGGCTGGTTCCTGCAATGAACTGAGAATGAGTATCGGTAGGTCAGGATAATGAGATTTAAGCTGCTGGCAAAGCTCTAGCCCTAGCTGTAGCTCTAAAACAACTAAATTGACTGTATCTGATGGTAAACCACTTGAAAACGCTGTCGCATTTTCTCTAGCGAAGTCTGCCAAGATCTTCCTTGCAGATGCACCAGATTCAGCTTCTGCAACAATTTGGATGTCGGGATACGATTCATTGATGAGCCGTGAAAATCCTATCCGAAAAATCGGGTCAGGCTCAATTAACAATAGCTTGGTTGTGCGATCGCTCATTATGCTTGATCGTGCCTTCACATTCAGCGTACGCGCACATCTTACACTTCTGCCCGTCGATATCCGTAAAAGTTAATACTATAGTCAGTAATTTTGACTCCGGTTCTTCTTTCTACTTCCTCCAATAAATCTTTGGGGAGTTCTACCTCGACATCCAAAATTTGGTTTGTATCTAAGCAATTCACATGACTGTGTGAATCGCTGATATTTCCGTAGAGGCGTCCATCCGAGCGTTCAACGCACTCAATGATACCTTGAGTAGAAAGTGCTTCTAAGTTTTGATACACCGATGTATGTCCGATCTCTTTTCCTTGTTGATTAAGGCGATCGTAAATTTCTCTGGCTGATAGGTGTTCTTGAGCTTGCCAAAGTAGCTCTAAGATGAAGCGACGCTGGCGACTCAAGCGCATACCCAGTGCTTGACACTGAGCAACAGCATCTTCAAGTGAGCGAATTGGTTTTGTAGCTGCCGCTTCTTTTTGCATGGCTGAAACTTCTTTTGTGATTAGGTAGTCAATCTACCTCTTGTTTATTATTTTACCGAACTAACTATGACATTTGAGTTAATGAGAGTTGCACTATAGCTAGCACATTCAGTGATGCTTGCAAACCTCCTGGTGCTTTTTTGCTAGTTCAAGCAATTTAATGGGCACACCAGATTCTTTGGTAGATAAACTCATTACCACTTTAGCTTAAAACTGTACAGAATGTCTACAAGACTATACTGCGCAAGCTTCTAGTTGATTTTTGCTTGTAGCGATCGCGTTGTATGCACAACATTTCTCTAACATACTCGTTCATCTTAGATGGACTTTCAATCGATCTATTTTCCCAAAAATCATTCTTTTATCTATTAGTTATTAGCACATTTGAGTTAACACATTTTAGTTAACATGATTATGCGAATTGACACATAGTTAAAGAAACAATTAGATATAAATATAAAGCTTTTGTGATAGCTTAAGTAGCTTAAAACATAAAAAAACTAATTTTTTTAGGGAGATAGTATGAAAAAGATTGTGAGAACTACAAAGATTTTGTTGTGGTCAACTCCTATTTTAGGATTAGCCTCATTAAACCCAGCCTGGGCAGGACCAGCAGTTTTTGATAGTAGTAACACTTGTACAACTCTCAATTGTTCTGCTTCTATTATCAATGGGACTTACGTAACAAGTTCAAACAATAATGTAGATCCTTTTATCTTACAAGTTTTTAGTACTGGTAGTGAATGCGTGCGTTTAGCTGTAACTTCCCAAGGAACCGACCTAGAAGCAGTTTTAGTGTCACCCAGCGGTGCGGTTTGGAAAGATGATGATGGTGGTGGTAGTTTGCGTCCTTTGATCAAGGCTAATACAGATGTGCGTGGTTGGTACACGCTTCAAATTGCTCGTTATAATGGCACTGCTGCTAATGCCGATTTTACGTTGAATTATGGACGTTATCCTTCCGGTAATGTCAACTGCTCCGCACCTACGACACCTTTGACGGCATTTAGCCAACAATCAATCATCAAGCCTAGTACTGAATCGATCGGAACACCACCGAGAGAAGGTCCTAACAGTAGATAGCATCTTTAAAATTAGGTTGACTTTGGGTTAATTATTTGTGTTTGCTAACACATTAAAAAAATTACCTAATTGAAAGCTGAGTTGTCACTATAAATGGCAATTCGGTTTTTTATTAAACTTAGTAACAACCATTTTTTGAAAAATGAAGTTACTCAAAAAAAATGGCTATATTTTCCCCAAAAGCTTAAGTAAGGTATAAGTAAAGAAGAAGCACTATTACGTAATCTGGTAACTTCAATAAGAAGTTAATTATATAAGGCTGGTTCAAACTTATTAATTCTGATTAATTATGCAATCTGTACCCTCCTCTGCTTGGCAAAGACTCAAAAATCAAGAAATCAGCTGTACCCAAGCCCTGAAGCTGCTTGTAGACGAGCAAGGAAGAGTTAATACTGAACTACTCGATCGCGATGTGAACTCCAGATTTTTACGTCACTTTCCTGATAAGAGCAGTGTTCCTCCTGTGATTCCGTTATTATTGTGGCGTGGTTGTTACTATTTAGGAAGTCCAGTCAATGTTGATTCTGAAGCGATCGCTTTTTTAACTGAACGCACTGGTAGCAGCATCAAGATAATTCCCATATCCGACAACAGTTACCGTACCTGGTTTCATACACAAAATCTCAACACAAATCGGATCACTGCTACACCATTCGTCAATCCTATCACTGGTGAGCAAGAAGCCGAAAACATTACAGAAACAACCCAAATTTATTTATCACGCTCTGCTGACCAAATTGAACGCATTAAAACCCTGCTTTCTGGAGCGTTGCGAAATCGGGCGAGTGACATTCACCTCGAACCTACGACTGAAGGTTTGCGCGTGCGCTATCGCATTGATGGAGTGCTGCGTGATATCACAATGCTACCCCAAGAGTTAAGCCGTCGCGTGATTGTGGCAATCAAAGTTATGTCTAAAATGGACATCTCTGAAAGCCGCCGCCCCCAAGATGGAAGGATCGAAGAGAAATACACAACTGGTGAACATGCGGAAATGGGAATGGATATGCGTGTGAGTACCCTTCCTTGCGTTAACGGAGAGAAGGCAGTTATCCGCTTACTACCACGTGAAAATCCATTCTCACAACTTGAAAATTTGGGCTTTACGCAACAAACACTTCAAGTGTATAGATCTTGGCTGCAACAACCGCAGGGGATGATTATCTTGACAGGTCCCACAGGTTCAGGTAAGACAAGTACTCTTTATACAAGTTTGCAAGCTGTAGCGACTGAAAATGTCAACGTTGTTACCGTCGAAGATCCTGTAGAGTACATTTTGCCACGGATTACACAAACACAGGTTAATGAAGCAGCGGGAATGACCTTTGCTGCAGGCTTACGCGCCATTCTACGTCAAGACCCTGACATTATCATGGTAGGAGAAATCCGCGACCACGAAACCGCAGAAACAGCAGTACGTGCTGCACTAACAGGACACTTGGTATTTACAACACTGCACACCAATGACGCAGTAGGTGCGATTCCTCGATTGCGAGATATTGGTCCCGATCCTGGATTACTTAGCGATGCGTTATTAGGAATTGTGGCACAGCGACTCGTCCGCCGAGTGTGTCCCCACTGTAGTGAGCCTTACACCCCTGCTGAAGCAGATTTACGAGTACTTGGAATTGACTCGCAACATGTTCATTCTGAAAAATGGCGCAAAGGTAAAGGTTGTGGTATTTGTTTCAATTCTGGTTTCTTAGGACGTGAAGCAATTGTTGAGTTATTAGATGTTGATGATACTGTGCGGGAAATTATTTATGAAGGTACACTGACACAACTACATCGTCATCTTAGAGAAATTCATTTCGCTTCGTTCCGTACTGCTGCTGTTGAGAAAGTAACAAATGGCTTAACGACTGTGGAAGAAGTTCTACGAGTCTTGCCGCGTACAGCTCTATACAATAAGTTGGTAGATAAAGAATGGACACCTAAATTAAAGCCGATGAATGCTTATAGAAATGTAGGAAGTTGAGCATAATTAATAGGAATTGTTTAACCTTAAGAATTAAACTTGTAGTACACAATAAACTCGCGCCGGCGGGTTATTCTATTAATTCTACACGTCGTCTAAACTTTGTGTGCGTGTGCGTAATAGTGAATTCTATGTACCTAATTGCCTAATTCGTCACATTAAACATATGGCAATAGTTAATATGGTGAGGACGTTATAACAAATCTTGGGACAAAAGCTTAGCAATCATCGCAGTTCTTGAAGAGACACCTATTTTAATAAACAACCGACGTAGGTGAGTAGCAACTGTCCACTGACTAATTTGCAGTTGGCGGGCAATAACTTTATTAGGCAAACCTTCGGCTACTAGTTGAGCGATCGCTTGTTCTCGTGGACTAAGATGAATGTTGTTGTTCGACTTGGTTTTATGGTAGTCCACATAGTATACCTGCTCAACATTTGATTTTAAAATGATCTCATGGTTAATTGGATGATGCCTGTGCATAACCAAGTGAAGCTCAGTACTGTCAACTTGATTAATCAAATTGTCGAACTGTAGTGCTGCTTCAGATTTTGCTGGGGAATGAGATATACTAATTAGTCTTGCCAATTTTGGTGTTTTCATCACTGCTATGCACCTTGAAATTGTGTTCAAGATCACACTCAGTAGATTTATGCTAATTTCAGAAAAATATACATCTTTCTTAACAGAATCAAGGTGAGCAAAAAGTCAGTTCATGAGCAACCTACAACCTCATCGCCTTAGTGCAACAATAAATGTACCTTGATTTGATGATTCCATGACGTTGGCGATCGCACTTAATTTCAATCAACTCAATACCTTAGACTTGTCTTCGGTGCAAACGGCGATTGAAAACCTACTACAAGCAGGAACAATCACTGCCCATGAGCAACAGTTATGCTTTGACATACACTATCCTCGTGAACCTGACGACCCTCGGGAATTATCAGAAATCCCAGAGATTCGGCTATGGTTTATTCGTTTAGATGCTCAGTATCCTTGGTTGCCATTTTTACTCGATTGGAAAGCAGGGGAACTTGCCCGCTATACTGCTATGCTAGTGCCGCATCAATTTAGCTCAAAAGAAGGCATCCAATTTAACCCTGAAGCTTTGGAAATTTTCTTGATGCACAAAATTTTTATCTTGCACGATTGGATGCAACAACAAGGTATCCCCAGTCAATCACGCCTGAAGTCTATGGGACAAATGTTCGGCTATGACTTAGAGGATACATTCTTTGAAATGTTTTAAGGGGTGAGGAGTGTTAGCGCAGCGGGACGAAGTCCGGAGCGAGGGGCGAGGGAGTTTAAGAAAATTCTATATAACTCAAAATTCAAAACTCTTTTAGCCACGCCAAATTCGTTCCAAAACAGTCTGCGGAGGAATATCCGCAATTCGTCCACTAGGAGATTTAATCGCAATGTAGCGATCGCTTTTTGGCAATACTTTTGCTGGTTCTGTGAGTCCAAACAGGGCAATAGTATACGTTTGCACGGCAACTGCTAACTGTAGCGATACACCTCCAGTAGATAGCAACAAATCGGCTCCCGCAATCATAGCAGCTAACTTACCAACATCGGGTGGCGATGTGAGTTTAACATCAGCATCAGCATTAGATTGTAGTTGTGCTAACTGTCCGCTATCTGGATTTTGAAGTGCCACTAAAGGAAGTTCTGGCTGTTTTTGTTGAAAGTCCTGGATAATCTTTTGCCAACTATCAACTGGGTAGCTTTGATCTGGCATTAATTGCTCATAACCATCACACAGCAAAACATAGCCACTGCTTTGAATCCCCAATCGTTTCTTTTCCTCTTCTGCCCAGTGAAGATCCGAGGATGGTAAATTAACATTTAATTCTGGGCAGGAAGAACGAATTCCTAGCCCTTGTAATAAGTCATGGTACATTGCTGCAGCATATTGCTGTGACTTGATGGGCACAGAGTTAGTCAAAAACATATTACTTGCGCCTTTGTAGCCAATACGGGTAGGAATTCCGGTTAACCACAGCAATAAACCAACAAACCAACGTTGCCCTAAGGAAATCGCTACATCATACTCGCGATCGCGCAGAATACCGACTAAATTGACCCAATCTGCTGCGCTGTTCCGGTCTTGATAATCGAATAGCAGAACGTTGGTTACAGCCTTACAGATGCGATATGCTTCTTTGGCGCGTGGTTCTACTACGACATCAATCTGAGCATTAGGATAATTCTGCTTTAAGTCATCAAGGGTGGGAAAAAATAGGATTTGATCGCCGATGCCGCCAGGGACTAGGGCTACTACTCGCATAAATAATAATTCTTTACGCTTACTCGCTCCCTATTTTAGGGGAACATATACTTATTTGAGTGATTTATTTTAGGAATCAGTAAAGATATTCGGAGTTTTCTGGATTTCTGAGCAATCTCAGCGTCAGGAAATCACTATATTTTTTGGTGTGATTTTCTCTTTTAATGTGAGCTATTGCAAGAAAAAATCTATCTTTAGCGTTTCAGGGGCTATTATTTCATAAACTTAAGTTAAGTACGAAGGTGTTGAGCAAAGCACCGTTAGGGGAATATGTATGAAAAAGCTAATTCAGGGTATTCATTCGTTTCAAACCAATTATGTGAGTACCCATCGCGAGATGTTCGAGTTGCTGTCGCAAGGTCAGCATCCGCGAATTTTATTTATTACTTGCTCTGATTCTCGGATTGATCCAAACTTAATCACGCAAGCCGAGCCAGGAGAAATGTTCATCATTCGCAATGCTGGTAACATCATTCCGCCCTACGGTGCAACTAATGGAGGTGAGTGTGCTGCGGTTGAGTATGCAATTCACGCTTTAGGAATTAAAGAAGTCATTGTATGCGGTCACTCGCACTGCGGTGCAATGAAAGGATTACTCAAGCTAGACAAGTTAGAAGAAGAAATGCCATCAGTTTATCAATGGCTCCAACACGCAGAAGCAACTCGCCGGATGATGAAGGAAAATTATCAAGATTATGAAGGCGAAAAATTACTTCAAGCAACTGTTGAAGAAAATATTCTGACTCAATTAGAGAACTTACGCACTTATCCTGTAATTCATTCCCGATTGCACAGCGGTCAAGTACACCTGCATGGTTGGGTTTATCATATCGAAACAGGAGAAGTTTTGGAATATGACCCTGTACGACGTCAGTTTGTATCGCCAGAAAGTCGATTATCGCGCTCAGCGTGGTTAACTCCTGAGCAACAGCAGCGTATCTACAAAGGTTCAGCAGCCTCTCACGCTAAAGGTAATGGACAAGTATAGAGGTTTAGAAGAGTTACTCATTAAGAGTGTTGAGTGTTGAGTTAAGAAAATTCTCCAATTCAAAACTCAAAACTCAAAACTCAAAACTAATCACTATCCTCCCATGCCTGGAATCAAGCTACCACTGAGACGCTTGAGGGCACGACCAGCAACATCGCTATAACTCATTTCACCACACAGGATTTGACCCATACGCTGTGTCGCTGTAGGACGTTTGACGCCAACTTTGTAGCCAATACCAGGAACGCGGTAGAAAACTCCGGCTAGTTTTTGTGCCCATGCCATATCAGCACCCCACTCGTCACAGATTGCTTGCGAATACTGCTCCAGGGCATTAACATTACCTGCGATCGCTTGATCAATGGCTTCCGCAGCTTTGACACCACTAAAGATCGATGGGCGAATACCCTCAGCAGTTAGCGGATCGACAACACAAGCGGCTTCTCCTGCTAATACAGCGTTTTGAGTATGTAGCTTTTGATTGCCATTCCACAAGCACAGCGCGTGACCGTACTGCTTACAAGTTTTGATATCCAAGCCAAATAAATTACCATACTCGCTCAAAATTCCTTTGAAATCTTGAGGTTCGCCGCCAATAAACGTCCCAACACCGATTGAGTAGCCGTCAGCTTTAGGAAAGTTCCAAATGTAGCCATTTTTGACCAAGCCAAACTCGAAATGGGCAATGTGACCATCTTCTACCTTCGCAGGGGCTTCAGCTTCTAATGCTCCTGCCAAGCGGCGTTTGCGGTCTTTGAAGCCTAACCACTTTGCCATTGGTCCTTTAGCACCGTCTGCAGCAATGATATAGCGACCTGTAACCGGACCGTTAGCAGTGTCTACTTGCCAATGATCGCTTTTGAACTGAATTCCTTTCACTTCGGTGTTGTCGCGCAGTTCTGCTCCCTGTTTTTGTGCTTGTTGCACTAGGAAGTGGTCAAAGATATCGCGCCGTACCATCCACATCGGTTCGGGTGTTTGCAATTTTGCTTGCACTGGATCGCCCATTTTCCAGGTGTAGCGAATGGTATTGACCTTTGTGGATATTGCTGGAGAAAAATCAAAGTCAAACCATTTAGCGATCGCGGGTGACACTCCACCTCCGCAAGGTTTATAACGTGGAAGTGATTCTTTTTCCAACACTAATACAGAATGACCCCGTTTTGCTAAATGATAAGCTGCTGTACCGCCAGCAGGTCCAGCACCGACAATTATGCAATCATACATAAAGCTACAGTTTTGCTCCTAAATTCTACGATTGTAAGGGTACAAAGGCTTTAAACTATTTTGCACTCTTACTACTGAGATCAAAATGCCAATAAGGTATTTTTACAGAATCATATTTTGCGAAAAAACTAATAATTTGCTTTATAGCATACAACTGTAGTTACCTCAGGTGCTGAGGCTGGCATTGCGGCTCAAGTAAGAACTGTGTTGTGTTGTAGATGATAAAGCTGGGCAAAAAGCCCATTAAGTTGCAATAGAGACTGAATACTACCTTTTTCTCTAATTCGTCCTTTCTCCATCACGATAATTTGATCGGCTTGCTCAATAGTAGACAAACGATGCGCAATGACAATCACGGTACGGTTTTGACCAAAACTCTGCAATACTTCTTGAATGAGATGTTCTGAAATACTATCGAGTGCGTTAGTAGCTTCATCGAGAATTAAGATTTCAGGGTTGCAGATAATAGCACGCGCTAAAGCAAGACGCTGTCGCTGTCCTCCTGATAGCCGAACTCCTCTGTCGCCCACTTTTGTTTCGTAACCTTGAGGGAGTTCAAGAATAAAGTCGTGGGCATGGGCAAGCTTTGCTGCTGCTACAATCTCATCTGTTGTTGCATCTAATCGACCATAGGCGATATTTTCTTTGATTGTTGAGCTAAAAAGATAAGTATCTTGGCTCACAATTGCAATTCGGCTACGCCAGTCAGCAAGATTAAGCTGCTTTAGTGGTTCGCCATCTACATAAATGTCTCCTGTGGTTACATCATAAAAACGGCAAAGTAAACCAATAAGCGTTGATTTCCCCGCACCTGAAGGACCAACAATTGCTGTAGTTTTTCCGCATGGAATAGTAATTGAAATTTGTTGTAAGACAGGTTTTTCTAGAGGATCGTAGCGAAAGGTAACACAGTTGAAGGCGATCGCTTGTTTCAATCCTTTGAATGGCAACTTACCAGAAAAGATATACGTTTTATCAGCACGGTTTAAAAGCTCCATTACTTGCTCTACAGAACCCGTTAAACCTCCTAAATTGACACGCGCACTATCAAATAGCTTCATTTGAGGTTGTAGGCGATAGAGCATAAAAATGAATGTCAACAATGTTGGTAAGTTACTCTGGTCTTGCAATGCCACTATCAAAATACCTGTTAACAAGGCTGTAGAGAGTACTTCAGAGAAGGGATTAACAGCTCCAGAGATGACATCAAGCCTTCTAAAAGCCGTACAAACCTCCTGCGAGGCTTGCTCAAAGCGCTCTTGTTCGTATGATTCGCGTCCAAAAGCACGAATGACTTTCATCCCACTCAACCCTTCTAAGGCTCGACTAACAAAGGCTGCATTAGCGCGTGCAGCTTGTTTACCTACACTTTTGACTTGGCGAGTTACAGATTGGACACTCCATGAAATTAATAACATAGCGACAGCAACCAATATAGTCAGTTGCCAGGAAATTAAAAACAGGAGTATGACAAAAACAACAATTGTGCAAGCACTCGTAATTAAGCTAATGAATACTGATAAAGCTTGGCTAGTTTGCCATGTTTCTTTATCCAGAATGCTCAAAAATCTGCCAGACTGATTGCGTTCTAGATAACCAAAACTGACACTCAGAAGCTGTTTATAAATACCTCTTCTCAAGCGATCGCTGATCTGCCAGTTTAACCAAGAAAAAAGAACTGTGTTGCCATACACAAGACAATTCTTGAGCAGGACACTACCAAAAATGCATAAAGGTATGATAACAAGACGAGAATTAAATGATAAGTTCCCGAATATTTGATTGAGAGTTCCTACTAACAAGTTTTGACTGTGAGCCTGAGAAGTTGTATGAGATACACTTTGAAGAAAAGGGATAAATAAGCTAATTCCTAATCCTTCTGCCAAAGAAGATAAAGTACCTAAAATAATAATGACTGGAATTGCCCATGGATATAGTTTGAGTAAGGGGATTAGCGATTTTGTATCATTTATATCTTTCAATTTTTTATCCCTTGTATCAAAAATAAGGAATAGATTAATAAGCTTTTGCTTTTAATTGAAAATCTACTTCTTGACTAATTTTCAAAATTTTTAGCCATCTATGTAATAGAACAATGTCATATGGTTTCCAAACAAAATCTTTGTATTTGAAATTAACTTGTCTATTTTTGACGTCGTAGATTGTGATATTACTTCTTTTTCGCTTAATCTTTTCCTTTAACTGATTCCAAGTATATTTTTCCTGGAAAATTAAGTGAAATACGGATTTAAGTAGAATTTTTAGAGTCAATATTAAAGTAATTCTATATGTTGCAGGACGCAACAAAAGAAACAAATCTGATTCCAAAGCTTTATATAAGCAAAATAGAGCATTACAATAATCTCCAGATGCAGAGCTTTTTACTGATAGATAGTTGTAAAAAAAGTTTCTAGACCAGCGGTAGATAGTAGCAGGAATTTCTGGGTGTCGTTGCTGGACATCTTGTAAAACTAAATTATATGATTTAATCATTGTTTTACACTTGCTACCCATGCTACCGCTCACCTGCCGATACCCAATTAAAACTTCCGGTACTACTCGAAATTGATAAAATTCAGCAATACGTAAATAAATATCCCAGTCTTCACATCCTTGTGCATCTTGTTCTTTTAGTTGGCAGTTATATCCACCAATGTGTTCAAAGCAACTGCGGCGAATGAGGGGTGTGCTAGCATTACCAATAAAATTAGAACATACTAAATTCGTGTAAACATTTCCTTCTGGTTGATAACTACGATTGTAAATAGAGTACTTATCAATAATTAAATCTTCTTCATCAATTTCCATTGACACAGCATAAACTAATCCTACTGATGAAGGTGCATTTAACAAACACTGGACTTGTTTTTCGAGTTTTTCAGGATACCAAATATCATCAGCATCAAGAGGCGCTATATACTCTCCGCGTGATTTTTGAATTGCTAAATTACGAGCAGCCGCAACTCCTTGATTGGCTTGTTGCAACAAAATGACACGTCGATCCTTTTGAACATAGGATTGAACAATGTCAACAGTGCAATCTTGTGAACCATCATTAACGACTAAAACTTCAATATTTGTGTATGTTTGAGCTAATACAAAATCTAAAGTTCTGTTGATAAAAGCTGCTGCATTATATGCGGGAATAATAACTGAAACTAAAGGAAAATTCTCGTTTATGTTCATATGATATCTAAAAAAAATACAGTAAGTATGTTTATTCAAATGCAAACAGATAAATTTGCATTAACTAAATAAAGAAAGAGTTACAATGAATCTAAAGACCAAAGTGTTTTTCTGCTCACCTGGATGTAGCAATATGAAGATAAAATAGTTTAATACTCTCAGTAGTGCTAGCTCTTTATAAGATAGAAAAAAAATATGTTAGTGGCATCTATTTACATCTTTGTTTATTTGATCTTTAAGTAATAAAAGATGATTGATAAAGAGATAATGAAGTTGTAGTATAGATTGAAAAGATGTGACAACATATTATAAATCCTAATAAGAAAAAACCCGCTTCTGATTTGAAGACGGGCTTGTTATTGTTTTTATCCTTCTTAAGTAGGACTACCGATTTAGCGATACATTCCTACATAAAAAAGTCAACTAACTAGTCGTTAACTAAATCATTGCAGTAACAGAGTGCAGTTATGCTGCGAGTTTAGTCTATTGTGAACTATTCTTATACCAAATTGGTCAATTGAGTTGGTAGTCAAACAGTTGTAATGTCTTTCTCTTTTTCAGTTAGTAATTCATCTATCTTACTGGTATATTTGTTCGTTAATTTTTGCAGTTGATCTTGGAGATCTTGGGCTTCATCTTCAGAGATTTCGCTGTTCTTCTCTTGTTTGCGAATTGTATCAAGAGCATCGCGGCGAATATTACGAATTGAAACGCGCCCTTCCTCAGCATACTTAGCAGCAAGTTTCACCAATTCTTTACGGCGATCGCTTGTCAGCGGAGGAATATTGAGGCGAATCATTGAGCCGTCGTTGTTCGGAGTTAGTCCGACATCCGACATGGAAATCGCCTTTTCAATTAGATTTAAACTGCTCCGGTCATAAGGTTGAATGGTAATTGTTGTGGCATCAGGGGTACTGATATTTGCCAGTGATTTAAGCGATGTTGGCGTACCGTAGTATTCCACCATGACACGATCAAGTAAACTCGCATTAGCGCGACCAGTGCGGATTGTATTAAAAGCTCGTTGCGTTGCATCAACGGCTTTTTGCATCGTACTCTCAGCTTCAGCTAACTTCACAGAAACCTCCCACAAGGGTTCCGATTGATTCTCCTGTCACTGCTCGGCGGATGTTACCCCGTACCGAGAGATCAAAGACAAGAATCGGAATATTGTTTTCTTTACATAAAGCGATCGCAGTACTATCCATCACTCGCAAATCCTGAGTTAAAACGTGGACATAGTTTAGTGTTTGATAGCGTTTCGCATCAGGATTCTTATGAGGATCGGAATCGTAAACTCCGTCTACTTTGGTGGCTTTAAAAATCACCTCGGCATCAATTTCAGCGGCTCTTAAAGCTGCTGTGGTGTCAGTCGTAAAGAACGGATTGCCCGATCCCGCGCCGAAAATGACCACCCGTCTTTTTTCCAGATGGCGAATAGCACGACGCCGGATATAAGGCTCCGCAACTTCTTGCATAGCGATCGCAGTTTGCACGCGTGTTTGCACTTCTATTCGTTCCAAGGCATCTTGAAGCGTGAGTGCATTCATCACAGTTGCAATCATACCAATGTAGTCAGCAGTTGCCCGATCCATTCCAGCAGCTGACGCTTTAACGCCACGAAAGATGTTGCCACCACCTACTACAATAGCTACTTGTACGCCACTATTTACTACTTCTGCGACTTCTGCCGCAATTTCTTGAACGATGGTTGGGTCGATGCCATAGCCCAGATCGCCCATCAAAGCTTCACCGCTCAGTTTGAGTAAAATCCGCCGGTAAGGTTTTCCCATGTAGTTAGGATAAATGTTATTGCAATTGCCTCCAATTTAAGATAGCAGTAGAGGGGTTCTGTGTCTCTACCTACTTTAGGGATGAGGAGCGAGGAGCGAGGGGTTAGTAAAAGAGTGAAAGAGTGATTAGCGAATAGAGAAAGTTATCTTAATTGTCTTGCTCAGCGTAATTCTTGGCTCTTCGTACCGCGCTACTCCCTATCTTGTTACTCGCTCCCAGCTCCTAGCTCCTCGCCCCTTACCTTGATAGCCAATGAGTTTATAAACAAGTTTGGCAGCGGTAAATTCGGAAACAACAGAGTCTGTAACGGGGGCTAATTCCATCACATCGCAGCCGATGACTTGGTGCTTGTCAAATACACTACGCAGAAATGTTGTCAGTGCGTACCAATTTAAACCCCCAGGTTCAGGAGTTCCCACACCAGGAATCAGTGTAGGATCGATGCCATCCAAGTCAATCGTCAGAAATACCTTTTCTGTGGGAATTGCCGCGATCGCATTTTCAATCCAATCGGGCTGTGCTGCAATTTCCCGCGCGCGAAAGACAGTAAGATTTTTTTCTTTAATTAAATCAGCTTCTTCTTTGCAAATTGCTCGAATACCAATTTGAACTGTTGGTAATCCCATATCAACAATCCGCCGCATCACGCAAGCATGGTTATGAATTGAGCCTTCGTACTCGTGGCGTAAATCTCCGTGCGCATCAATTTGCACAACTGTAAACAATTCATCAGGATATGCCTGACGGTATGCTTCGACAATACCTGTTGTAATACTGTGTTCGCCTCCTAAAGCGATCGCAAACTTGCCATCTTGCACAAGTTTCAGAACAGTTTCTTTAGTAACTTGCAACATTTCCTCGGAGGTGACAGTTTTGCTACGGGTATCAGCAATTGAAGGATGGGTGTAGATACCAACATTTAGTCCTGTTTCCCAGTCAAGTTCCTCATCGTAGTATTCCACTTGATGCGATGCTGCAAGAATGGCATCAGGTCCAGTTTCACAGCCACGACGATAGGTTGTTGTTGCTTCGTAGGGAATTGGTAAAATAGCCACCTGCGCTGCATCATAACTCGCCGCGACGTCTGCGCCTAAAAAGGGTATAACCTCTATAGAATGTGCCAGCATGATAAATGAATTATTTAATAAAAATACAACACGAACAATCCTGGCATACAAAGAGCGATCGCTGCACGATTAATGAGATTTATTCAACTGTAAGATGCGCTGTTCTATGCTATGTAGGTTAACTCCTAAGTGTTCGAGTACTCGCACTGCCATGCCACCACGTTCGCGCAAAATTCCTAACAGTAAGTGCTCAGTACCAATATATTGATTGCCTAGTCGCTGCGACTGTTCAACGGAAAGCTCTAATACTCTTTTTGCTCTTGGGGTGAAAGGAATATCTAGCGGTGTTCCTTTACCATGTCCAATGTGCTTCTCAACTTCTACTCGCATATTTTCTAAGTTGAGTCCTTCTGCTGAAAGAACCTGTGCTGCGGTTCCCGTTCCTTCTCCAATTAATCCTAATAAAAGTTGTTCTGTTCCGACATATTGATGTCCTAAACGGCGCGACTCTTCTTGTGCCAGTGCAATGACTTGTGTTGCTTTTTGGCTAAATCTTTCAAATCCTCTGGGAAGAACCATTCGGTCAAATACATTACCAAATAGGCTTTCCATAGATCTTAGGAATCCTTCAAACATAAGTCCTGCCTCCGTGAATGGATTTTGAACAGGGTCTAACTTGTCTTCTCTACTATGGGGATTACTGAGTGTACAACTGTTGAAGAGAAAAGCTAATAAATCTTCTATTGTCTTGGTATTGACTGAGTACCAGATATATTGCTTCTCTTTTCTTGAACTAATGAGGTGCTCCTGTCGCAGTTTGTCTAAGTGATGAGACAGTGTTGAATTTGGGATTTGTAATTTTGCTTGAATATCACCAACGATCATTCCTTGCGGGTATGCGGCAAACAGCAATCGCATAATTTCTAATCGAGGCTCTGACCCAAGTGCTGCAAATAAATCTGCATATCTTATTGTGTTTGCTTTTTCCATAATTCTAGTTTAATGGAAATAAAATAAACTATCATTTTTTGTAAAGAATTGTCACAATACCAATGGAAGTATTTGTTTTACCCTGATCTCTGACCCCGACCCCCGACCTCTACTATGATTTCTACTGCATCATTCACCACAACTAAAACCTGGACTTGGAAAGGTTTTCCAATTTGCTATCAAACCCAAGGCACGACAGGACCAGCCATTGTGCTGATTCATGGCTTTGGTGCTTCTTGGTGGCATTGGCGCAAAAATATTCCTGTATTAGCAGAAACTTGCCGCGTGTATGCGATAGATTTAATTGGCTTTGGTGGTTCTGCCAAACCCGAACCAACCACAGAAATGCATTACACCTTTGAGACTTGGGGACAACAAATTGCCGATTTTTGCCAGGAAGTTGTAGGGGAGGAACCTGCTTATTTAGTGGGAAACTCAATTGGTTGTATTGCAGTGATGCAAGCTGTGGTAGATCGTCCAGAAATTGCGAGAAGTATTGCACTCCTAAACTGTTCGCTGCGACTGCTGCACGATCGCAAACGTGGGGCATTACCTTGGTATCGCCGCTTTGGTGCGCCAATGGTACAACGGCTACTCTCAGTTAAGCCAATAGGCAGCTTTTTCTTCAATCAAATTGCTAAACCAAAAACCGTACGCAAGATTCTGCTGCAAGCGTATGCTAATTCTGAGGTTGTGACTGACGAACTAGTGGATCTTTTAATGGCGCCGGCAAAAGATCCTGGTGCTGTTGCTGTATTTTTAGCATTTACCGCTTATTCTTCAGGACCGTTGCCAGAAGATTTACTACCGCAGCTACCATGTCCAGCAATTATGTTGTGGGGAACAGCCGATCCGTGGGAACCATTCGAGTTAGGTCAACAACTTGCTAATTACCCACAAGTGAAAGAGTTTATTCCCATTGAAGGCGTCGGACATTGTCCCCAAGATGAAGCACCGGACAAAGTCAATCCGATTTTACAAGCGTGGATTGCACAACAACTTTAGATTTAGTACTCTTGTGTTCGCAGCCAGTCTTGACCGAGTTGAATTGTGACGTCCGAACGAAGATTTCCGGTACTTTCGACACGGATTTCGCCAAATCCTAAGGTATCGCGAATTGCGCGAGCGTTGTCAATATCACCTTGTTGAGCCACAATCCGAGTCACATCGAGTGGTTCATTCCAAGGCGTAGCAACATAGACTCGACGATATCCCGATGTTTCAAGCATGTTAGCGAGCGATTGAATAGCGCGATCGCTGCCTGTACTATCTTGAATAGCGATTCTCAGCTTTGCCGGATTGAGGTCGCTAAAATGAGAATCTGTCGGAACATTAAAGTGCTTTGCCATCATCATGGCTATGCGATCGCGATCGGGCAGCCAGTAACTTGCTACATACTGGTCTGGCGTGCTAAAAGTACCAGGGACAAGCAACATTTCAACATCTGAGCGTTCTGTTTGGACGCCAAAACCTACTAGTGCCATTAATTCTTCAACTGTTAGGTTTGTGTCGATATGAGTTTGAATAACCGACATAATTTGCGGCACTCGTGCTAAAGTTGCTGGGTTTAGGGCTTGTTCCATCAAAGCCCGCATCAACATTTGCTGTCGTTGAATGCGACCAATATCACCGTATTCATCGTAGCGAAAGCGGAGTAATTGCAACGCTTGATCGCCATCTAAGTGATGTCTTCCTGCTTTCAAATTGATATACAAATGTTGACTATCATCTTGATATTTCATGTCTTTGGGGACATAAACAGTAACACCACCCAAAGCATCAACTAATTTTTCTACACCTTGAACGTTGATCCGGATGTAGCGGTCAATCGGAACACCGTTGAGAAGATCGCTAGTCGCTTTCGCACTCAGTGCTGGACCACCTTGAGCATTTGCCGCATTAATTTTTGTGGTTCCGAGTCCTTCAACTTCTGTACGAGTATCTCTAGGAATCGACAATACAGCTAGTTTTTCTGCTTCTGGGTCAAACCGCAGCAGCAGCATTGTATCAGAAAGACCTTCAAAGGAATTAACCAGTGCGTGGTAGCCCAAGTCTTCTGATCTGACATCAGGATCGTCTACATCAGAAGAAAGAACCTTGACACCTAAAACAAGAATATTGACAGGGCGAGTCAATTCAGACAGCCGTAAACCTGTTTTAGAAATGCGATCGCCGCGACCAAATACTGCTTCTTCTTCTGGGCTAAGCCGAGATTGCATCAAAGGAGTGCTTGACAAAGAAACAGCGAGTAGTGCTCCAGCTGTCGCAGACAACATCGCTATACCAGTCATTGCTACCCAGAACCATAGCCAACGACCTGATTTAGCTGAGGAATATTTGGTGTTGACTAATCTGGGAGTTCCAGGAACAGAGGGATTTTGAGTAGAAATTTTATGAAATGGCACAGACTTCCTCACACATACTCAATTACACTTCACTTAAGAACGAAACAAAAGACGAACCTAAATCAAGCTAGCCCTCAATTATCGGCTGTAGAGGGTCATAAATAGCAATAACTATGACACACATTGCAGGATATGAGAACTTTTACTCCAAATTTGATTTTTTGCTGTTTGGAGTTTAGCTGGATTTGTTGGAATTAACCACTAAATTCCTTCATAAATATGAAAAAATATTTTGTGTTAAGGATTTGCATAGCACCTATCAAAAGATGTGCTATATTTCTCAGATTACCTACTTATAATCTCTGGTCGTGTTTTACTTTTGAGTTGTTATGTAGAAGTAAGCTAAGGTTAGCTATCAAGCATAAAAGATAAGTGCGATTAAGTTAACAACTAATTGAGTTACTCTTCAAGCTAAATCTAACTATTGAGATGTGAGCTAGGCATCTTACCTGCCAATCTACCCCTACCGCAGATCCAAACGCTGTGCCCACTGGCTGAATCCTGGCAAGCGTGCAGGCTTACCTTTAACAATTAAAAACATCAGCCAAAGACTGACTAAAAAATAACCAGAAGTTAAAAAGCTGTTCAGTATCAATAAGCGCAGTGCTAAAAACTCAAAAGTTTCTGCCCCACAACCCATTAACAGATAACCTAATAACCAAGTTCCTGCTAAAGTGACTGCTAAGCGGCAAACTGCTTTTTCTTCTTTGCTGCACTGACGACGATACAAAGTCCAAAGGGCTGGGAAAAAGCCAATAATAGGAATGAAATATACAAATAGAGATAGACGATTAGTAGGATTGAGACTGGCATCAGACATTAGGTCAGTACTACAAATAAAATCAGGAGAACGATCATTTGGCGAGAAGTTGTGGTTATTCGTCTTTATGAGACGATTTAGCGGATGATTCATATTAGTTTCCAGAATCCTGAAGTAGATGGATGAGGTAAAGCGATAGAGTTAGAGATAATATCCTGCATGGAAATTGAGTTTGTTCTATCTGGCAGTTGGTAAATGCAAACACGCAAACTCCTAAATTGGTGGCAGGTGATGACGCCTTCTGGGCGGATACTCGCGATCGCGCTGTTCGCTCCCCTGCTAGTCTTGAATGGTTTGGCGATTTCAACGATTTTTGATTACTTCCACTCGTTGATTGTGATTTTAGTTGGAGCATCGCTGTTAGCCTTTTTGTTGAATTATCCAGTCAGTTGGATGGAACGCCAAGGAGCAAAACGACAACAAGTTGCCATTTTGGTCTTTTTGCTGACGTTATCGATTTTGCTGGCTGTGGGGGTAACTTTAGTACCTCTAGTATTGATGCAAGCACAGCAACTCGTGGCGCGGTTGCCAGAGTTGATCGATTCTGGACGACATCAACTGATGTTGTTAAATGAGTGGGCAGAAAATCAAGGTTTACCATTGAATCTTGATGCTTTAGTTGTCCAAATCAACGATCGCGTCAAAGGACAGTTGCAAGCGATCGCAGTACAAGTGTTAAACCTCGCGGTTGTTACACTGACTAGCCTTTTGGATTTCTTACTCACGATGGTGCTAGCCTTTTACTTGTTGCAGCATGGCGACGATCTCTGGCAAAGTTTAGTTCAGTGGCTACCAACGAAACTTCGCAGTCCTTTTTCTCAAACTTTACGCCTCAGCTTCCAAAATTTCTTTATTGGACAGCTCATTTTTGGGTTGTGCATGGGTTCCTCGCTGACTGCAATCTTCTTATGGTTAAAAGTACCCTTTGGCTTGCTGTTTGGTATCACTATTGGCATCATGGCATTAGTTCCCTTTGGGGGAACTGTAGGTATTGCTGGTACTACCTTGCTTGTTGCATTGCAAGATTTTTGGCTAGGCTCTCGCGTACTGATTGCGGCTGTCATTGTGCAGCAAATTCTGGATAATTTAGTTGCACCGCGCATTTTAGGAAGCGTTACTGGTTTAAATCCCGTTTGGGTGCTAGTTTCCGTCTTAACCGGAGCAAGAATTGGTGGATTATTAGGCGTAATTGTTGCAGTACCAACTGCAGTTGTGATTAAAACGGCTTTAAGTGCAGTACGTTCCTCTGCCCAAGAAGCAGCACACGAAATTGCTGCCGGTCAAGATAGAGATCCTAGCCGCACTGATGCGTCGCAAACAACTGTAGAAGTTACCCAGAAAAAAGTTACGGAAGATATTCCCTCCAAAGGTTCTTATCAGGTTTAAAGTAATAGTTTTAACTCAACCTGAATGAGCAGATAATTAAGTGCCAGTTGTTTTCTGGTCATGACGCAACTGGCTATAGCAACAAATAATAAATTTACCTCAGGACAAATATTTATCTTGCTCTACCAATAGTAGTGATATAAATAACTGCTTCATCTGTAGGAATCCCTAATACTTCATTAACTTGGTCATCGAAAAAGCCAGCGATGCCACTAACACCCAAATTAAGATAAATTGCTGCTAAGTTGAGTCTGTGAGCTAAATGTCCGGCATCCATATGTAAATAACGATAAACGCGATCGCCATATCGAGCGATTGCTGACTTTAAATCTGCTGTATGAAATAACACGGCTGATGCATCTCTACCCAGTTCTTGACCTAGACAGAGATAGTGCAACTCGCGGCGAAAGTTTTTAAAGCGAATTTGCCGCAATTCTTGAGCAAGAGGTGCGTAGTAGTAACAGCCTTCCTCTAAGCCAGTTACTCCTGATACAGCAATAAAAGTTTCAATCAAATTCAAGTCAAAATAATCGGGAGCATCGTCTAAGCCTTGTTCGATGTAATGTTGTGGTTGGTAAGTAAAATCGAGTAATGCTTTGAGTTCATCTAAATTTAAATCTGCACCACTGTAAGCACGAGTGGAACGTCGCCGCAGCACAGTTCTCTCTAGTCCTTCTAGATTTAAGCCCCAATCGATTGGTGCTGTTGCCGTAGGAACTTTAAGACAGAAGGGAAAGTTGTACTTATCTTCTAGTGAGGTATTTGACGTTGTGGTCGGAACCTCGTGAATATCAGCACCAGGTTCAATTTGTGTTGCGCGGTGACAGAAACTTAAAAGTTCACCATCAGGGATATAGGGGTAATTTGTCTGAGTAGTAGAAGGTAAAACAGCAATTCCTATAGGAAAATTTTGTTGGACATCAAGCAAGTCAGCCAAGGCGACAATTGCGATCGCACCTTCAAGTTCTGCATCAAGGTAGAGTAATTGATTTACCGTTTCATCGGCAAAACCACCGATCAAATGTGCCCGATATTCATTTAAAGCACAGGCTAACTCAATATTGCCTAACAAGTGACCTGTATCAAGGAAAATACGACGATAGGCACGATCTTGATATCGCCATGCAGAACGATAAAAAACTGCTGTCGTCACAATTGCCAAGTCTGTCTTTGCTAGTGCTGAGTGTCCAAAACAGGCACTTTGCAAAGAGTGCCAAACATCATTTTCCCAAAAATGAACTAAAGAATGTGTTTGCGGTTGATAGTTATACAATCCTGCAGGAAGTAGCGGTGTGCCACGGGAAACTAAATAAACTTCTGCTGGATATAAACCACCTGCTGAAGGTGAAGCCCGAAGATAAATTGGATTCATCATACTAGGCACTTTCGCTGTTAGCCCATAGCTGCAAAATAATAGCCGCGATAACCGTCGCCACCATAAGGCAACAGGTTCATCCGAAAAAGCAAGATTTTCTTCTTGGATATATGGTTTTAAATCGTAGCTTGTGCCAATTTTGTATTCTTTAAACGGTACTGGTTGCTTACTCCAATCCAGTCCTTGACTTTTAGCAGCGATCGTCTCAGGGTGATATTTTGTGCGATCGTGGTAATGCTGAGCAATTGAATCGTGATGTTCCGGCATAGAAGTTTAACGTCAGTTCGACGGAAAATAGCAGTTGAAGCCGCAGCTACATAGGCAAAACCTGTCTTTACAGGTTCTCCGAAGCTTATTTTGGGATCAGTCCACGCACTATCTGGGCGTTGTTTGTTAAGCCGCGACTTTAGTCGCTAAGCTTTTTGATCTTGCCATTCTTCAGCCGGAAAGTGTGATTTTTATTTTGCTTTGTATCAATCGAGTTAAACAACTCCTGAATAAATCAACCCCCGATGGACATCTAACGTCAAAATTGCCCCGTCGCGAATCACTTCTGTAGCTTGTTTAACACCAACAATCACCGGTACGTTTAAGCATTGACCAATCACGGCAGCATGACAGGTTGAGCTTTCTTCCTCAATAATGATCGCTGCTGCTTTGCGAATTGCTTCGACATAATCAGCATTAGTATTGGATGCAACTAGAATCTCTCCATGATTAAACTTGCCAACATCCATGGGATCGTAAGCTACTCTTGCTCGTCCGCTGACAGAACCTTGTCCAATTCCATAACCGCGACCAAGAATTGCTTTAACCACCTCAACTTTGATGAGATCTGTAGAACCCGAAACACCTTGCAGAGTACCAGCCGTCATGACAACTAGATCGCCCTGTTTGAGTAACTGTTTTTCTTGAGCGACATTCAATGCAGCTTGAAATGTCTGAGTTGTGGAAGCTAAATCTAGCAATAACAAGGGTTTGACGCCCCATACAAGTTGTAATTGTCGAGCGATATCAACGTGCGGGGTAATCGCCAATATTGGTATTGTTGGACGAAACTTAGAAACGTTACGCGCTGTTGAACCTGTTTTTGTCAGCGTCATAATTGCTGCTGCTGCTAATTGTTCTGCAATCTGACCGACAGCTTGGCTAATTGCATTCGGAATTGAATGGTAGGTATCTCTAACTGTGTGAGGATTGGCTGCTAGAGCTTGTTCTTGCTCAATTCGCACTGCAATTCGTGCCATTGTGGCTACGGCTTCCACTGGATACTTACCTACTGCAGTTTCATTAGAAAGCATGACGGCATCTGTTCCGTCCAAAATAGCATTGGCGACATCAGAAACTTCTGCACGAGTGGGACGCGGACTGTGTACCATGCTGTCTAACATCTGCGTCGCTGTAATGATTGGAATACCTAAGCGGTTTGCGGTTGTAATTAAGCGCTTCTGTAAGATCGGAACATCTTCCGCTGGAAGTTCTACACCAAGATCTCCTCTTGCTACCATTACACCATCACACAAAGCAAGAATTGCTTCCATTTGTTCAATTGCTTCGTGTTTCTCAATTTTGGCAATAACTGGTACTTGCTTTCCCGCACTAGAAATCAAATCTTTGATTTCCAAGACATCTTGGGGGTTGCGCACAAAGGAGAGTGCTACCCAGTCTACTCCTTGATCGAGACCGAAAATTAAGTCCTCACGGTCTTTTTCCGTTAGTGCTTTGATTGATAAATAAACTCCTGGAAAATTGACTCCTTTATTGTTGGAAAGCACCCCACCTACAACAACCTGACAATGTAACTCTTGGGCAGCCCGATCGACTTCTTTGACGACCATCTCAACTCGACCATCGTCAAGTAGAATTGTTGCTCCTACAGGAACTTCTTGTGCCAAATTATCGTAAGTCACGCAGCTAAGATGCTGAGTCCCAACTACTGGTTTGCTAGTCAGCGTGAAAACATCACCTTTACATACAACAACAGAGCCAGTTTCAAACCTTCCTAAACGAATTTTTGGTCCTTGTAGATCTTGAAGAATGGCTACCGGTTGATCGAGTTCAAAAGCGATTTGGCGTATTAGACGAACGCTACGTTGGTGATCGGCATGACTCCCATGAGAAAAATTAAGTCGCAGTGTTGTTGCGCCTGCTTCAATCAAGGCACGTAGCACTTCGGGTTGGCTAGTGGCTGGACCAATGGTGGCGACAATTTTCGTCCGACGTGGGAAGGAACCTGGTAGTTGCATTGAGCCTATTCCTGATTAGTTAGAAGAGCGCTTTCCGTTATGAGCTGAGAAATTAATTTAACGCTAAAAAGTACTTTGGAATGACACAGTTAATTTAGATAATCAAATCTTATCTTGCCCCTGTTACTGCTGTAAAAGCTGCAACTAGATTTTCAGCAATTTTGCTGAGTGGACAACCAAGATGCCTATCCTGCAATCTCTACAATGTTTAAGTCAATCTCGTTGAGCATTATCCTAATGCTTGTTGCCCGCGATCGCCTAGCAGCTTTAATAATTAGCTTTTTTCATTCCAAACTCTAAAATTCTATGACTTCTGCTATACAAAACTTTAATATTGAGATAGCCGTATCATACAATACTCAATCCCTTCTGCAAAAGGAGTTAACAGATGCTCATGTCAGAGGCAAAAAAGCCAATGACAGTCCCCAAGGAGTTTTTAATTGCCCCAGGGGGTCTAAATATTACAGTAACAATGTTTCTAGCCGCAGTCGTCATGCTGGTGCTGTCTAACTTGGGCTACTGGCTGTGGGAATGGCCGCACTGGTGCTGCTTTACAACGAATGTGCTGGCTTTACATATTGCCGGTACAGTAATTCACGATGCCTGTCATCAATCTGCCCATCGCAATCGCATAATTAACGCGATTTTAGGGCATGGTAGTGCGTTGATGTTAGCGTTTTCCTTTCCTGTTTTTACGCGGGTGCATTTGCAGCATCACGCCCATGTCAACGATCCCGACAACGATCCTGATTATGTTGTTTCTACCGCAGGTCCACTATGGTTGATTAATGCTCGATTTTTTTATCACGAGGTATTTTTCTTCAAACGGCAACTGTGGCGCAATTATGAATTATTAGAATGGTTTATTGGTCGTTTAATTGTTGTCGCCATTTTTTGGGTTTCGATTCAGTACCATTTCTTAGGTTATGTACTGAATTTTTGGTTTATTCCTTCCGCGATTGTGGGACTTGCTTTAGGATTATTCTTTGATTATTTTCCCCACCGTCCTCATCAAGCACGCGATCGCTGGAAAAATGCCCGTGTTTATCCTAGTCGCATCTTGAATTTACTCATCATGGGGCAAAATTATCACTTAATTCACCATCTATGGCCTTCAATTCCTTGGTATAACTATCAACCCGCTTACTACGCTACTAAACCTCTACTTGATGAGAAGGGTTCTCCGCAAACTTTAGGAATTCTACAAGGAAAAAAGGATTTCTGGAACTTTATTTATGACGTGTTTGTGGGTATTCGCTTGCACCATCATAAAACTGAGCCACCAGAGGTAATTAGTAAGTAGACATTCTTGTTGGGTAATAGGTAATAGGTAATGGGGAACGCGAAAAGCTTTTAGTACTTGGCAACTAGCATTTAGCCACACAAACGCTAACAACTAAGCGAAGAGGGCTAATTGCTACCAATTACCAATCACCAGTTACCAATTACCTGCCTTTGAGTTACGTTAGTTTTCACTCACTACCAGCTGCATAGCTACTTTTAATCTGTGGTGGATTTTTGGCAATACGCCAGCATCGGTGCGATCGCCTTAACCTACTTAGGCTTAGGCTTAGGGTATTTTCCTGGATTACGCATGAATCGGGCGACGATTGCGCTTGTCGGTTCTGCTATTTTGATTGCCCTAGGGGTATTGAGTCTTTCAGAAGCATGGCAGGCGATTGACCCGAAAACGATTATTTTCCTGCTAAGTATGATGGTGGTTAACGCTAATCTTGCTTATGCTGGTTTCTTTCAAGTCGCGCTGGCGTTTCTCTTACATCTGACGCGCAGTCCCTTTGGTTTATTGATTGTACTGACGTTTGGTAGCGGATTTCTGTCGGCTTTTCTCCTCAACGATACGTTAGCCCTGGTGTTTACACCATTAACACTTTCACTAACACAAACTTTAAAACTCAATCCAATTCCCTATCTTTTAGCTTTAGCAGCTGCAACAAATATTGGTTCTGTTGCCACCATTAGCGGTAATCCCCAAAATATTTTAATCGGTTCATTTTCTGGAATCGCCTATGTCGAATTTGCCCGCGTTCTTGCACCTGTAGCGGTGGTAGGGTTATGTTTACAAATCGCGTTGTTATGGTTGTATTACCCTGAAGTACGCTCGCTGCAAGCAGTTTCTGAAGAAGCAACGCCAGTTAGTTACCGCATCTATCGACCGTTGTTTATTAAAAGCGTTGTTGTTACCTTAGTCCTACTAACCAGTTTTGTCTTAGGTGTTCCCCTTGCTGAGGCTGCATTGGTTGCTGCTGCTTTATTGTTGATTACGCGCCGGTTAAAACCTGAACGTATTCTCAGCGAAATTGACTGGAATTTACTTGTGATGTTTTCCGGTTTATTTATTTTGACACGGGGTACGCAAAAACTTAATTTGTTAGCTCCGTTTACCGCTTGGGTAGGCGATCCCGCAGGACTAATTGGAGTTACCGCAATTTTATCTAATCTAATTTCTAATGTCCCTGCCGTACTTTTGATTGAACCATTAATTTCTCAACAAGACACGCGATCGTGGTTGATGCTAGCAGCAGGTGCAACTTTAGCTGGAAATTTATCGTTATTTGGTGCTGTCGCTAATTTGATTACAGCAGAAGCAGCCGCAAGATTAGGTTATAAACTCACCTTTTGGGAACATTTACGTTTTGGCTTACCCCTAACTGCTTTAACGCTATCTATCGTTTACTTCTGGGTACATTAAATATTTGGTATTTTGCCATAGGCAAGATGTCCGCGCTACGATAAATTAAACATTCAAAATTCCCTCACCTCTCAACGCCACTTGCTACAACGGGGGACACCCCCGCAACGCAGTGGCTCCCCCTCGCCCCTCGCCCCTCTTCTGCGGTAAGTTCCAGTCAGGACGTAGAGTTTTAGCACCACGAAGATAAGTGTGATAAATCTGGGTACGCGAAACAGGGAGATTAACGTGAAGTAACAAACGGATGCATCGTTGTAAACTGCGCTCGACATGCATTTGCTGTACATCTAGCATGGGAACATTATCCCAACACGGACGTTCGCGGGCGATCGCTGCGGGAAAGACAACATCGAGATCTCGTGTCACTGAGAACGTGGCACTAATAATTGCAGTAGGTTCGAGTTGATTTCGTGCCTCAATTTCTGCTAGTAGTTCTAATACGGCTTCTCGGATTGCTTCGTAAGAATTTTCTGAAACCGTTGTTGCACCGCGAATTGCTCGAACTTGCCACTCCACGCTTTATCTCCTTTTACACTAGCTTGTCGCTGCTGTAGCGCGATCGTCATTGCCCAATATTATGGTCTATACAACCATAAAGGTAGACCATTAGTAGAAAGATCAAATTCTACCCAATCGATTCCAGACGATAAGCAGGACGAAATCTGACTATCTCCTGAAATTAGCCGCGCGAGCAATGGTTTGCGTTCTTCCAAGGTGTAACACAAAGTTTTCTCTGGATCTAGCCCTACAAGTTCTGCTGCCCAACGACGGGCGTCTTCCTCAGTACCAAGACGGTCTACCACGCCTAATTCTAATGCCTGCTGTCCCGTAAAGATCCGACCATCAGCAAAACTTTTCACTGTCTCTACTGGCAAATTTCGCCCTTCGGCAACGGTTTGCACGAATTGGATGTAACTTGTATCGATTAATTCTTGTAAGATGTTTTCTTCCGGTTGAGTTAATTCGCGGTCAAACGCCAAAATGTCTTTATAAGGACCTGACTTAACAACTTTAAAAGATACACCAACTTTTTGTAGTAGACGTTCGAGGTTATTACCTCGAAGAATGACGCCAATACTTCCGGTAATTGTGCCAGGGTTTGCCATGATATGTTGCGCACCCATGCCAATGTAAACACCACCAGAAGCTGAAATATTGCCAAAGCTGGCAACTATCTTCACTTTGTCGCGCAGTCGCTTTAAGGCACTATAAATTTCTTGGGAATCTCCAACTGTTCCCCCAGGGCTATCGATGCGTAGAAGTAAAGCAGGAAAACGTTTCTCTTCTACTGTTTTGAGGGCGTCGAGGACTCGCTTACGAGTTGCACTTGCGATCGCACCTGTAATTTCAATTCGCGCGATTTGTTTCCGAAACGACGGCTTAAAAGGCCACACCATGAGCAGTCTAAACTGATTTGAGTAAATTAAAGAAGGTGGTAATGGGTAATTGGTAATTGGAAATGTCCATTACCTATTAATGCATACCGAGAAATCTACACTCATCTTAATTTTTTTTACCCGTGTCTGGGGTGTCTTCATGAAAATACATAATTGATTACAATCAGAAGTATTGTTTTATTCCAGCGGTTAGCAATTGCATGCACAAACTAACTGAATCTCGACTTCCCTTCGCGTCGCTTTTATTAATTGCGCCATTTTTCTTGTGGGGAACTGCAATGGTGGCAATGAAAGGAGTTATACCGCATACGACACCGCTGTTTATGGCAGGGGTGCGTTTAGTTCCGGCAGGAGTTTTAGTTTTGGCAGCTGGTGTAATCTTGCGTAAGCCGCAGCCTCACAGTTGGCAAGCGTGGTTGTGGATTAGCATTTTTGCCCTGATAGATGGCACGCTGTTTCAAGGTTTCCTGGCTGAAGGATTAGTGCGAACTGGTGCGGGTTTGGGTTCAGTGATGATTGATTCGCAGCCTATTGCAGTGGCTTTGCTATCTTGTTGGCTATTTGGTGAAAGAATTGGGTTGTGGGGCTGGCTAGGGTTGTGTATTGGTATTGTGGGAATCAGTTTGATTGGTTTGCCAGATGAATGGTTTTTGGGGACAGCAAGTCATGTTGATTTCACTTTCACTGCTTTATTTGAAAGTGGTGAGTGGTTGATGCTACTAGCTGCGCTTTCAATGGCAGTGGGAACGGTGATTATCCGCTATGTTTGTCGCTATGCTGATCCCGTTGTTGCAACGGGATGGCATATGATTTTGGGAGGATTGCCGTTATTTGCGTTGAGTGCGAGTGTAGAGTCGCAGCAGTGGGTAAATATTGATTTATCTGGCTGGATGGCACTAACATACTCCACAATCTTTGGTAGTGCGATCGCTTATGGTTTATTCTTTTACTTCGCCTCTAGCGGAAATCTCACCAGCTTGAGTTCATTAACTTTTCTGACTCCCGTTTTTGCTTTATTGTTTGGCAATCTCTTACTTGCTGAAGTCCTTAGTCCTCTACAATGGGCAGGTGTTAGCTTAACTTTGATTAGCATTTACCTGATTAATCAGCGGGAAGCGTTGGGAATTGGTGGTAAAATTTCTGCTGTGAAAGAGTTAGAAACTAGTAGAATACCTGTTTCTTTATCAATTCAAGACTCTGAATCTGATCTCTGACATTAATTTGATATTGGGTAATGGGTAATAGGTAATTGTTGATAATATTCTTGTCAATGACCAATGACCAGTTACCAATTTAAATTGCTAAAACTATTATTTGTTTCTACTTCGGTGGGACCACTAGGTACTGGACTTGGTGGCGGAGTGGAATTAAGTTTATACAATATTGCCCAGGAAATGCGGCGGCGCGGACATAAGGTGCAAATTGTTGCGCCGAATGGTTCGTATTTTGAATCATTACCTGATATTGTGCAGATTCCTGGCGAGTTACAAATTATTGCCCAAAGTCAGGAACGCAACGCTTCGATTGTGATGCCTGGTGACTCGGTTTTGGCGAATATGTGGGAGTATGCACGGCAAGTACAAGCTGAGTATGACTTAATTGTAAATTTTGCTTACGATTGGTTGCCTTTTTATCTCACACCATTTTTTAAACGCCCGATTGCTCATTTCGTCAGTATGGGATCGCTTTCTGAGGCAATGGATCGCATTGTCAAACAGACAGCAGATCATTTTCTAGGAACGATTGGTTTTTACACCGCATCGCAAGCAAGAACGTTTGCACTTGATTATGAATGTCCGTGCTTAGGAAGTGGTATTGATTTATCACTATATAAATTTTGCGCTCAACCACAAAATTGTCTAGCATGGTTAGGCAGAATTGCTTCAGAAAAAGGGTTAGAAGATGCTGTCGCTGCGGCAAAAATTACGCAAATTCCCTTAAAGATTATGGGAAAAATGCAGGATGAAACCTACTGGAAACAAATTTGTGCAGCTTATCCTGGTGCGCCGATTGAATATTTAGGCTTTCTCTCAACGTCAGAAATGCAGCAGCAGGTTCGTCAATGCCAGGCGTTATTGATGACTCCACGTTGGGTAGAAGCCTTTGGCAATGTTGCGATTGAAGCGCTAGCGTGTGGCGTACCTGTCATATCTTACCGTCGTGGTGGTCCAGCAGAAATTGTGCAAGATGGGAAAACAGGGTTTTTGATAGAACCCGATAGTGTCACGGGGTTAGTAAATGCGATCGCCCGTCTTGATGAAATTGACCGTGACACTTGTCGTCAACAAGCTGAGACAGAATTTTCACTAGAAGCATTAGGCGATCGCTTTGAAAAGTGGTTTAGAGATATCTTGAACTAGGAGTGAGGAGTGAGGGGCGAGGGCGAGTGATTAGTTTTGAATTTTGAGTTGTTCGCGCAGCGTGCCGGAGGCAGAGAAGACTTAACTCAACACTCAACACTTACCATTCATAACTCCCCTGACCTCTCTTTAAATACTAATCGGTTGCATATTCTCCTTAGCTTGAATACATTCTCCTAATTCAATAGGTACAGGTTTGATATTCCAGATATCTTGACAGTAGTCGCGGATCGAACGATCGGAGGAAAACTTGCCCATCCGCGCAGCGTTTAAAATTGACATCCGCGTCCACCGATCGCGATCGCGGTACACTTGACTGACACGATCCTGGCAATCAATATAGGCTTGATAGTCAGCAAACAATAAGTATTCGTCGCGATACAAGAGTGAATCTAACAAGGGTTTGAACAGCTTAGTATCACCATGCGAAAAATGACCTGATGCAATGCGATCAATCACAGCTTTGAGTTCGCGATTGCTATGGTAGTAATCTAGCGGACGGTAGCCTCTGGCTTTGAGTGCGTAAACTTCAGGTGCGGTGAGTCCAAAGATGAAGAAGTTGTCTTCTCCGACTTCTTCGCGGATTTCTACATTTGCTCCATCAAGTGTACCAATTGTCAAGGCTCCATTCAAGGCAAATTTCATGTTACCTGTACCAGAAGCCTCTTTACCCGCCATCGAAATTTGTTCGGATAAATCCGCAGCCGGATAAACGCGCTGGGCAAATTTAACGCTGTAATCTTTCAAGAAGACAACTTTGAGGCGATCGCGTACATCAGGATCGTTATTGACAACATCGCCAATTGAGTTGAGTAACTTAATAATCAACTTTGCCATGTAGTAGCCAGGGGCGGCTTTACCACCAAAGATAAACGTACGTGGCGTAATGTCGATATCAGGATTTGCTTTGATCCGGTTATACAGCGTGATGATATGCAGTGCGTTGAGATGCTGGCGCTTGTATTCGTGGAAGCGTTTTGCTTGGATATCAAAGATCGAGTCAGGATTGACAGTAATGCCATTTTGTTGTGCTATGTATGCCACTAAGTCGTGCTTAATAGCAGACTTGATCGATCTCCACTGACTACAAAACTCAGGATCGTCTACAAACGCTTCTAATTTCTTGAGATCTTCTAAGTGCTTAATCCAGTTATCACCAATTTTGCTAGAAATTAAGTTGGTCAGTCGTGGATTACTCAATACTATAAACCGTCGGGGAGTAACGCCGTTGGTTTTGTTATTGAACTTCTCAGGGTACATTTGATAGAAGTCGCGTAACACATCCTGTTGCAACAGTTTGGTGTGTAAAGCCGCAACACCATTAATTGAATGGCTACCAACACAAGCTAGATGTGCCATGCGCACGTATTTTTCTCCTGATTCGTCGATCAACGACATCCGGCGCAAGCGATCGCTATCTCCAGGGAACTTGGCTTTGACTTCCTCTAAAAAGTGATAGTTGATTTCATAGATAATTTCTAAGTGCCGAGGTAGTAATTCTCTAAACAAGCTGATGGGCCAGCGTTCGAGTGCTTCTGGTAATAATGTATGGTTGGTATAGGCAAGCGATTTTTGGGTGATCTGCCATGCTTGATCCCAGCCCATATCATGTTCATCGATGAGGAGTCGCATCAACTCAGCAACAGCGATCGCTGGGTGAGTATCGTTAAGTTGCACAACAAACTTTTCGTGGAACTTTTCTAACGGGACATTTTGGCGAAAGACAATGCGAATCATATCTTGCAGCGAACAAGATACAAAGAAAATTTGCTGTGCGAGTCGCAGGCGTTTACCCTGTGAAGAGTCATCGTTGGGATAAAGTACCTTTGAGAGGTTTTCCGAAACCATTTTCTCTTGTACTGCACCCAAGTAGTCGCCAGAGTTAAAAGCACCAAAGTCAAACGATTCTGGGGCTTCGGCTGTCCAGAGACGCAAAGTATTTGCAGTATTTGTTTTATAACCAAGAATTGGCGTATCGTGCGGAACACCCTTAACAACTTGATAAGGAATCCATCGGACTCGATAGCGTCCATGTTCATCGGTGTATGCTTCAGTATGTCCGCCTAGTTTGACATAAACTTCCCACTCAGGACGCGCAATTTCCCAGGGATTACCGCAGTGTAGCCATTTGTCAGTAATTTCAACTTGCCAGCCATCGCGAATATCTTGGTCAAAAATACCAAATTCGTAGCGAATCCCGTATCCTAACGAAGGAATCTCTAGAGTTGCCATCGAATCGAGATAGCAAGCTGCTAAGCGTCCCAAGCCACCGTTACCAAGTCCTGGTTCTTCTTCTTGTTCGAGTAAATCTTCTAAGTCTAGTCCTAATTCACTAACAGCTTGCTTTACTTGGTCATAGATTCCCAAATTGACTAGGTTATTACCAAGATGTGGTCCCATCAGAAACTCAGCCGAAAGATATGATACTGTCCGCGAAGCTCTTTCGGTATAAATTACCGCAGTATTAATCCAACGTTGTAGTAAGCGATCGCGTACTGTATACGCTAACGCCATATAATAATCGTTTTTTGTCGCAATTTTAGGAAACTTGCCTTGAACGTAGAATAAATTATCTAGAAAGGCTCGCTTTAGGCATTCAACACTTAATCCTGTCCGGTCGTCTTCTATCTGTAGGTTATCTACCTGATGATTCGGCACAGTTTGCATTATTTGTTCCTTTTTTCCTTAAATTTCAAGCATAGATGTAGTGTCTTCTTGCCTTGCTACCATTCTTCTGAGGTAATTATTGCTGTATTTGTTACCATCACAAGCATAAGCAGGGTTGAGAAGTTGGGAATTGAGAAGTCAGACATTCATTGTGTTTCAGACACTTGAGGACATACAGCCACTTGTCCGAACGATCAGGAATTCATATTCTATCTGTGTTTATGCTTACATCCTTTTTATGATTCAAAACGCGCACAAGGGTTGTTATAGCGTTAAATCCATTTACAAATCAACATGAAACATCAACTATAGTACTCACGCTTTGTTTGCGAAAAAATATAGTTCATTACAGAAAAATAAAAATAACAAACAAAACCTTAGCCCACTTAGTAGGCTGAGGTATCATTACATACTTTCTACTCTCTAGTAATGCCAAGTCCAATCGCATACTTCCGGCAGATCGTCGCCGTACTTGTTGATATATTGCTTATGTTCGATCAGTTTATTGCGAATCATTTGTTTAACGTGCGCACCAACGTTCTGTAGCCCAGGAACGCGGTCAATGACGTCTCCTACAAGATAAAAGCCATCTAAATCATTCATTACTAACATATCAAAAGGTGTTGTTCCTTCTTCTTGGTATCCCCGTACATGGAGATTTTTATGATTGGTACGGCGGTAAGTCAAACGATGAATTAGCCAAGGATAGCTGTGGAAAGCAAAGATAATCGGCTTATCTGTGGTAAAAATTGAGTCAAAATCTTTATCTGATCAACTATTAGGTTCTTTCTAAGTACGTATTTACAACTAATCCAATAACTTTAAAAACTTGAAGTAAATAACTTGATTTTTTTTAATGAAACACAAAGAACGCAAAAAAAGAGATGGAGAGGATTTTTTATAAATTCTAGATTCATCATTTATCTATGAGATAAGTGTAATAGCTTTAACCAAAAAATATGTCATGAGTAAGCTTTATGATTAAAACACAAACTATTATTAAAAATAAATTGCGAATAAAAGCATTTCCTTTAAGAATGGCTAATTTAGTTCCAATTATAGCTCCGACAATATTACACGCAGCCATTGGTAAAGCAAAGGAGTAAATAACATTATGAGTAGGGATGAAATACACTAAAGCAGCTAGATTAGTGCAAAAATTTACGACTTTAGCAGAGGCAGAAGCTCTTAAGAAATCAAAGCCAATCATTCCAACAAAGGCAAATATTAAAAAACTGCCAGTTCCAGGCCCTAGAAAGCCATCATAAAAACCGATTACACATCCAATAATTAGAGCAAGAATAATTTGTCTTGCACGCGCTGTATAAAACAAGTATTGCGAGCCAAGATCTTTCTTAAGAAAAGTGTAGATAGCAACAATAGTCAATAATCCAAGAATTAAAGGACGTAAAATATCAGGGTTAATAATACTAACAGTGCTAGCGCCAACAAAAGAGAAAATAAAAGCAGCGATCGCCGCCATAATCACAATTAAAAAATGTAATTTTAGATACAGAGAAAAGCGAATTGCCGCTACAGATGTTCCAGCAATTGAAGCAAGTTTATTTGTTCCTAATAATAATGGTAAATTTGTATTAGGTAAAACAATTAAAAGTGCCGGAAGCTGAATTAAACCTCCTCCACCAACAATTGAGTCAATTAAACCAGCAAAAAAAGAAAATAAACAAAGAATTACTAATTCTGACATCATAAAACAAATTGATAGAAATACGCGCTCGCATATAAGATATGAAATAAAATAAGGTAAAACTTAAAGTTTTTGTTGAATTTTTAGAACAAATACTGATAAGCAAAGAATAACTATTATATCGTTTGATTGATTACTAAATACTGATTAATCAAAGATTTTGTCAAACTTACTCAATATCTTGAATATGAAAAATTGCCAACTCCCACCATTATTAAAACCAGGAGACTTGCTACGAGTCATTGCACCTAGTGGGGCATTAAGAGAATTAGAAGCATTTCATCAAGGAGTAGAAATTTGGCGAAAGCGTGGCTATCGTATAGAAATCAGTGCTGACATTGATAACCGCTGGGGTTACTTAGCAGGTAAAGATGGCGATCGCCGTATTCAGTTACTCAACGCCTGGAAAGATCCTGCATGTCGGGGTATCCTCTGTGCTAGAGGTGGTTACGGTAGTGCCAGAATTTTGGAAGATTGGACGTGGCAAGTATACGAGTTAGCAAAAAATCAAAAGAAACCCTCATCCCTCACCCCTCATCCCAGACTTCGTCCCGCTGGGCTTCGCCTCGCTTCGCTAACGCTAACACCCCTCACTAAATGGTTAATTGGGTTTTCAGACATTACTGCATTACTGTGGAGTCTTAGTACAGTTGGGATTTCTGGCGTTCATGCGCCTGTACTCACTACCCTAGCTAAAGAACCCGATTGGTCAGTTCAGCGTTTGTTTGATTTAGTTGAAAGTCACACAATAACTTCGCTTACAGGAACAGGCTGGGGAGGTGGTAGTGCGAGTGGTATTTTGTTACCAGCAAATCTTACTGTTGCTACACATTTACTGGGGACACCAATACAACCAAATTTAGATAGTGTCATTCTTGCGATAGAAGATGTTACAGAAGCGCCTTACCGCATCGATCGACTACTCACACAATGGCGCTTAAGCGGTGCGTTTAACAAAGTACGCGGTATTGCATTAGGACGTTTCAGCCGCTGCGAACCACCACCAAATATTCCTAGCTTAACCATCGAAGAAGTATTGCGCGATCGTCTTGGCGATCTTAATATCCCAATTGTTTCCGATCTTCCTTTTGGTCACGATGGTACTAACGCCGCCTTACCTGTAGGAATCCCAGTCCAGCTGAATGCAGACAAAGGGATCTTAAGCTTTGAGCCATCAATAACTTAACTCTAAGCCCCCGATCTGCTTGTTTTGCGTCTAAACACGTTAAGCGTTAATGTGTGCAAACTTTTTGAGTAGTTCCTGCGTAATGTATTCCCACTCCTGGCTCAAAGATGCTGTAAACTCTCGTTGCCTGCTATGACGATACCAATAACGTGCATTACTTAAATCTCCCTCTTGACGATGTAAGTAGGCATGAACCCAAGCACTATCAATATCATCTGCCTCTTGGACAATTTCATGCGCTTTATGCCAATCACCTTTTTTGGCATACCACAATGCTTGTAACGCTGGGAAAAGCGACGTAGGGCATTTTTCTTGCTGTGCAAATTCGTTTAACTGCATAAACAACACCCCAAAAATCTCCTTCTCTACATTCATAGTGCCAAGACTACTTAATACTTTTTCTCTGCAAAGCGGAGGGTTTTGTCTAAATCAGGTAACAACAACATGTATTAGCATTCAGTTTCGCACCATTGCACTGTTAATTTAACTAATTAGTCAAAGATTGAGTTAAGTTACCACTGATACAATGAACAATGGATAAAAAACATTGTTTAGGTGAAAAGATAAATGACCGTTGCTACCCAAGTTCCTTATCTACTAAGAGCAGCATATGGTGAAACGCTCTTACGTCCACCAGTGTGGATGATGCGGCAAGCAGGTCGCTATATGAAAGCTTATCGGGAACTACGGGAGAAATATCCTTCATTTCGCGAACGTTCTGAAATCCCTGAAGTTGCTATTGAAGTTTCCTTGCAACCCTGGAGGGCGTTTCAACCCGATGGAGTGATTTTATTTTCCGATATTGTGACACCCTTACCAGGCTTGGGTGTAGACATGGATATCGCTGAGGGGAAAGGTCCAATTATTGCCTCGCCAATTCGTTCTTCTGCACAAGTCGATCAGTTACGTCCTCTCGAACCTGAAGAATCATTACCATTTATTAAAACAATTTTACAAGCGTTACGCCAAGAAGTTGGTAATAAAGCTGCGGTTTTAGGTTTTGTAGGTGCGCCGTGGACACTCGCTGCATACATGGTAGAAGGTAAAGGTTCTAAAACTTACTCCAAAATTAAAGGAATGGCGTTTGCCGATCCAACAGTGTTGCATCAACTGTTGACTAAATTAGCTGATGCGATCGCAACTTACGTCCGCTATCAAATCGATTGTGGGGCGCAAGTTGTCCAAATGTTTGATTCGTGGGCGGGTGAACTGAGTCCCCAAGACTACGAAACATTCGCTTTACCCTATCAACAGCGCGTCTTCCAACAAGTCAAGCAAACACATCCTGACACGCCCTTAATTTTATTAGTCAGCGGAAGTGCAGGCTTACTAGAGCGCATGGCAAGATCAGGCGCGGATATGATCTCTGTAGATTGGACTGTCGATATGGCAGATGCTAGGGCACGGCTTGGTAACATGAAAGTGCAGGGCAATCTTGACCCTGGTGTTTTATTCGGTTCTAAAGAATTCATTCGCGATCGCATTTACGATACTGTACGCAAAGCCGGAAACCGAGGACATATTCTTAATCTCGGTCACGGTGTCTTACCCGAAACACCCGAAGAAAACGTCGCGTTCTTTTTTGAGACTGCTAAAAATCTCAATTTGAGGAGTGAGGAGCGTTAGCGCAGCGGGACGAAGTTCGGAGCGAGGAGCGAGGAAAAGAGTTAAAGTTTGGCTTTGAGAGCTTTTTGTAAGCCTCTAATCATGCGACTAATTTCATCAGTTTTTGAAAGGACAGTTTGCAAATCTTGTATATCTAGATAAGATAATCTTTCTGCTAGGATTAACTGTGTCTCTAATTCAGCTAGTGACCCCAAAGCTACTGAAAGAAATTGCAGATATTCTTTTGTCGAATCTCTTGTATGTCCTTCAGCTATATTTGATGGAACCGACACAGCAGCACGTTGGATTTGGCTGGATAATCCATAAGTCTCTTGCTTGGGAAATTGGTAGGTTAAATGGTAAACCTTTTCAGCCAAATTCATACTAAATTGCCAAACTTTAAGGTCTTGATAGCTATTAATACTCATTTGTAATTTAAATATGTTTTGCTAAATATATGTATAATTTAGCACAGAGCAATTCCTCGCTCCTCACTCCTCGCTCCTCACCCCTAGCCAAGCGGATTCTAGTTACAGGTGCGAGTGGGTGCATTGGTCATTACATTAGTGAGGCGTTGATTCAGGAAACTAATCACGAGTTGTACTTGTTGGTGAGGAATCCGCAAAAACTGCAAGTTGATACAAACTATCGCCCTGGAATTCATGTATTGCAGGGCGATATGCAAAACATTCGTACCTTTGCTAGTTTACTAGAAACAATTGATACTGCAGTGCTTGCCGCGACCGCTTGGGGGGGTGCAGACACCTACGACATTAATGTAGTTAAAACCCAAGAAGTACTAAGTTTATTGTCTCCAGAATGCCAACAAGTTATTTACTTCTCTACTGCAAGTCTTCTCGATAATAACGGTAAAATACTTCCACAAGCCGGCGAAATTGGTACTGATTATATTCGTTCTAAATACGACTGTCATCATCAATTGAGTCAAAGAGAAATTGCATCCAAAACCACAATCCTTTTTCCAACCTTAGTGATTGGAGGCGATGCTAATAAACCGTATTCTCACCTTACAAGTGGCTTACCAGAAGTCACAAAATGGGTAGATTTAATTCGCTTCTTCCAGGCTGACGGTAGTTTTCACTTCATCCACGGACGCGACATTGCCCAAGTCGTGCGATATTTAGTTGACCATCCGCCTACTGAAAATAAATCACGTTCTCTTGTACTCGGTCAAGCACCACTAACTGTCAACCAAGCCGTCGAAGAAGTGTGTTCTTATTTCAATAAAAAGATTTATTTTCGTATTCCCTTAACTTTATCTTTAGCCAACGCAATTATTGCGTTATTTCGCATTCAAATGGCAGACTGGGATCGCTTTTGTTTAGACTATCGCCACTTCACCTATCGCAATGCCGTAAATCCAGCAACATTTGGTCTACCAAATTACTGTGCAACCCTCAGTGATGTTTTAAAAATCAGTGGTATTCCTCCCCGCAAAAAACTTTAGAGGAACATTAATATCCAACATCAAGTCATCAGTGACGAGAAGATACTTAAACCAAAAGCTTTTAGCGTAACCCAATCAATAGAAAAGATGATAACCTTTGAGTCCTTTGTGCCTTTGTGGTTCATTAAATCTATAGCCCTCCAACCAACACATAAGCTCTAAAAGAAAACTTTCCTAAACACGATCGCCCCTTTGTTAAGAATTTAAAAATCATAATTGTAAAATCAGTAGATAAACTATAGAAAAACCTATTATCATGCAAACAGGTTTAGCTTATTAACCAACAGCTAAGCAGAAAATAAAAATAACAATAATTTGTGTGGGGATAGAGATTTTATGCGAGTTTTACTAGTTTATCCTCGGTTTCCCAAAACGTTTTGGTCATACGAAAAAATTTTAGAATTAGTTAATCGTAAAGTTTTGCTGCCACCTTTAGGTTTAGTTACCGTAGCAGCAATTTTGCCGCAAGAATGGGAGTTTAAACTAGTAGATCGTAATATCCGTCCAGTTACCGAAGCTGAATGGCAATGGGCAGATGTTGTTATTCTTTCGGCGATGATTGTGCAAAAAGACGACCTTCTCGACCAAATTCGCGAAGCAAAACAGCGAGGAAAAAGAGTTGCTGTAGGTGGTCCCTATCCAACTTCGGTTCCTCAAGAAGCCGAAAAAGCTGGTGCAGATTATCTCATATTAGATGAAGGTGAGATCACCTTACCGATGTTTGTCGAAGCGATCGCCCAGGGTAAAACGAGTGGAACTTTTCGTTCAAATGACGAGAAACCTGATGTCACCACAACACCGATTCCCCGTTACGACTTATTAGAATTCGATGAGTATGATTCGATGTCAATTCAATTCTCGCGTGGGTGTCCATTTCAGTGCGAGTTTTGTGACATTATTGTACTTTATGGACGTAAACCACGCACAAAATCCCCAAAACAACTCTTAGCCGAGTTGGAGTATCTCTACAGTTTGGGATGGCGGCGTGGTGTATTTATGGTAGACGACAACTTCATTGGTAATAAACGTAATGTCAAGCTGTTGTTACAAGAATTAAAAGTTTGGCAAGCAGAACATCAGTATCCCTTCCGCTTTAACACCGAAGCATCTGTCGATCTCGCACAAGATCAAGAATTAATGGACTTGATGGTTGAATGCAATTTTGATGCAGTTTTCCTGGGAATTGAAACACCCGATGAAGATAGCTTGCAGCTTACGAAGAAATTTCAAAACACGCGCAGTTCGTTAATCGAGTCGGTACAAAATATCACTCGTGCTGGTTTAAGACCGATCGCCGGATTTATTATTGGTTTTGATGGTGAAAAAGCAGGTGCAGGCGATCGCATTGTCCGTTTTGCCGAAAAAACTGCAATTCCGACGACGACGTTTGCGATGCTACAAGCATTACCAAATACTGCACTATGGCATCGATTAGATAAAGAAGGACGCTTGCGCGGCAAAGATGGCAATATTAACCAGACAACTTTGATGAATTTCATCCCGACGCGATCGCTCGAACAAATCACTAGAGAGTATATCGAGTCATTCTGGCAATTATATGATCCAGTTAAGTATCTAGATCGAACTTATCGCTGTTTTTTAATACTAGGTGCGCCCAAATGCAAAGCCCCAGCTAAAATGCCAAGTTGGGTAGATATCCGTGCATTGCTAATCGTTTGTTGGCGACAAGGTATCAAGCGTAATACGCGTTGGAAGTTCTGGCATCATTTATTCAGCATTATCAAGAATAATCCCGAAGTTTGGGATCATTACCTTGCTGTATGCGCGCATAACGAACATTTTCTCGAATATCGTCAAATCGTCCGCGACGAACTCGAAGCGCAACTTGCTGAGTTTCTCGCTAGAGAAGCAGAAATCCAAGCCGAAACAAAAATTCAACAAACGGCATTAGCGAGTTAAATTTGTAGCAAAGCTGTAGAGGTTAGAGACTTAATTTTAATGTCTCACCTCTGGCTTGTTGCTAGATCAACTTGACTGCACGTAAACCAAAAAGTAAACCAACAGCAAGGGCAAAAAAAGCACCCAACATGACGATGTAAGCGATAACTCCAAGCATTTTTCTGTTCCCGTTCAAGAGTTTTCCCAGCTCACTGGGTATTAAAAAATATTAAAGCATATGCTGCATGACAAGTGGCATCATCCACAAGAGACTTACTTACCGCTGTGAATAAGATAAAATAACAACGCAGCGCTGCTGGGAAATGGGTTTTCGTAATGCACACGATTCGGCTAAATTTACCGCAAGAGGCTTACGACATCGCGATCGCACCTGGAGGACTCGCCAAGCTAGGTGAACTGATGTCGCATCTGCATCTAGGAAAGCAGGTTTTACTAGTCTCTAATTCTGTCATTTTCCAGTATTATGGCGAACAGGCGATCGCGTCTTTAGAAGATGCCGGATTTAATGTTAGTAGTTACAACCTACCCGACGGCGAACAATACAAAACACTTGCCTCAGTAGAAAAACTCTACAACACAGCCTTAGAGAACCACCTAGAACGCGCTGCAACAATGGTTGCTTTAGGTGGTGGTGTAATTGGCGATATGACGGGTTTTGCAGCGGCTACGTGGCTGCGCGGTATCAATTTCGTGCAAGTACCTACTACGTTGTTAGCAATGGTTGATGCAGCAATTGGTGGGAAAACTGGGGTAAATCATCCCCAAGGCAAAAATTTAATTGGTGCATTTCATCAACCCAAGTTAGTTTTAATCGATCCGCAGGTACTGCAGACACTACCCGAACGCGAGTTTCGTGCAGGAATGGCGGAAGTTATTAAGTATGGCGTGATTTGGGATGCAGAGTTATTTGCACAGATGGAAAAATGCGATCGCTTGGATCAATTTCGGTATTTAAGCGAAAACTTGTTACAAGAAATTCTCGTGCGATCGTGTCAAGCTAAAGCGGATGTCGTCAGTAAAGATGAAAAAGAAGCTGGGTTACGTGCAATCCTCAATTATGGACACACGATCGGTCATGCAGTAGAAAGTTTAACTGGGTATCGTGTTGTCAATCATGGCGAAGCTGTCGCAATTGGCATGGTAGCTGCTGGACAATTAGCCGTTAATCTAGGTTTGTGGGAACAAGAATCGCAAAATCGTCAGTCATCATTAATTCAAAAAGCAGGGCTACCGACAAAGTTACCTGATGGAATCGATCTTGATGCGATCGTTGATGCGTTGCAAACTGATAAAAAAGTCAAAGCGGGGAAAGTTCGATTTGTATTGCCTACTATGATTGGTGTTGTGAAAGTTACGGATCAAGTATCTTCAGCACAAATTTACCAAGTGTTGCAGCAGTAACATCAGTAAATCCTCTAAATCTTAAGTGCTGTAATACTGTCAGTTACTGTTCTTTTCCTTTTACTCTTTAAAATTAGTGAATTTCTCACTGTTATAGTGAATCATCTTGTTGTAGCTGTCTGCGAAATGGTCTAGTCACTCTTTTAAGAGAATAAATCGGCTCGATTTGTATTGCCTGTAAAACTGCAGCAATTGCTGCACCTGTTTGACCCATTTGATAAGATCTTTGAGCGTGATCGATCACAAACTTAGCAAACATTCTAGGGTGAGCTTGAAAGAGAGATTTGTGCTTACTTACCAAACGCTGAAAGCTTTCTTGACGCAACACAAGATTTCGCGATACGCGATCGCTTTGGTGGTTGTACAGTTGATATGTTACAATGGGTACACCAAGTAATGAACAAACAGGATTAAGCCGCAAAAAGAGTTCCGAGTGAACGCGCGAGCGGAACGACTTATCCCAACCACCAATCTGGAGAATAACTTCACGCTCTACAACTAAGGTTTGCTTGGTGTTATACGAATAACCAGGTTCTAGTACTTCTAGTGCAAAGTGCGCGCCACGCGGGCGAGCAGGTGGTGGTAATCGCGTACTTATAACTTGACCTTCGGTATTTACTATCTCTAATCCTGAAATTACACCTACAGGAGTTGGCAACTGAGTTTGAGATAATGCCTCTAGTGAAGTAGCTAACATATGGGGAAGTAGGCGATCGTCGTCATCAAGGTAAGTAATCCATCGCCCTTTTGCGGCTTCTGTACCTACGTTACGCGCACCTGCACCTCCATGTGACTGATCGAGACGAATTAATCGCAAGCGAGGATGTTCTGGTAGTTGCACTGGCTCTGTAGAAGCATCATCAACAACTACCACCTCAAAATCATCTATCGTTTGTGCTAAAGCACTTTCAACAGCGCGTGGTAGCAAGTCGGGTCTGTTGTGCGTAGGAATAATTATACTGATAAGCGGATTGCTCATAGTTGCAAGTACCTACTTACTGATGACTTTCCATGTTCGTGGTTGATAGAATAAACTTCTACTGATAGTTTTGTCTGCTTGGACTGTAAATCTGAAAGATTCAACGACATCAAAGGAACATACGCCGCTTTTGATGTAGATTTTTGCGCTGTATACACCAGGTATTAAGCCACAGTACGGCATTTGTATTTGTAACTCAGTATTTCCTGGAGTAATTTTTAAAGACTCATTGTCGCTTGCAGAGGTAAAATACAGTACTCGATCATTTTCTCCAGATAGAGATTTAACGACAACCCCCAAGTTTGCGCTATCAATATACTTGTGTGCAAAGCATTCTACACATAAATTAACAGGTTCTCCAGACATTGGAGTCTCCAAGATATTTCCTTGTGCGTCTTTAAAACCAACCAAGGTAATATCCAAACCAAAACTTTCATCTGGAGACTTCTTAGGCAATATCAGTGGTCCTGTCGCTTTTTCCATACCACTGAGACAGAGATCTTCTTCATATTTGCGTACTACCGCTTCAGTTTCTCCTACAGTAATTAATTGACCTTTTGCTAAATATATTGCCGTGTTACAAATATTAAGAATGCTATGCGAGTTGTGAGAAACTAAGACAAAAGCTGTGCCATTCTCGCGCAATTTTGCGAGCCTGCGGTGGCATTTCATTTTAAATTTAACATCCCCTACAGACAGCACTTCATCGATCAGGAAAATATCTGGTTCTGTGTGAACTGCACAAGCAAAACCTAGTCGTGCTGCCATACCAGAACTGTAGTTTTGTACTGGCGTATCAATTGCTTCCCAGATTTCGGCAAAGTCTACCACTTCCTCAAATTTAGCTTTAATTTCTTTTGTAGACAAACCCAAAATTGACATATTCGCATAGATATTTTCTCTTCCTGTCAGGATAGGATTAAAGCCTGCACCTAATGCGATTAGTGGTGCTAATCTTCCTCTAATTTTTACTGCTCCTGTGTCTGGGTTAATTAAACCACTAATAATACGTAAAAGTGTACTTTTTCCCGCTCCATTTGAACCGACTAAACCAACAGCTTCACCGCGCCGTAGTTGAAAACTCACATCTCTTAATGCCCAAAATTCTTGCGATCGCAACTTAGTACTTGTTCTCTTTCCTCCTGATAACTCTGTAGCAATATCTTGCACGCCATAGAATAGAGATCGTCTCAAGTTTCTACAAAACTTTTTAGAAATCCCCTCTACACTCAGCACTACTTCGCTATCTTCAGGCTGAATTGCAATTTCTTGATGCCTCAATTCAGTTGTCATTAAGAACTTATCCTTTCAATCACAAAAGGCATAGATACACGGAATGCTACCCATGCTAACAGTAATCCTATAAAAGCAAAAAGACTCGCTACCCAAAATCCATAAGGATCTGAAACAACTCCTGTTGTTGCTAATTCTCGCGTTGTCACCAATAGTGGAGTGACAGGATTAAGATTGACAAGGAATCCAAAGGTTCCCTCTCTAGGCACTGGAAACACCACTGGTGTTAGAAATAGCCAAAACCCTGTAATCATCGTTATTCCTTTGGCAACATCTTGATACAAAGCACCTAGTGGAGCTAATAGTAGACCAAAGAATGTTCCCAGCATCACTAAATGAATCAGTGCTACAAACGCTAAAACTACTGTCCATCCGACTGCAATCTGAAACCAAAGAAACAAGGCTACAATCAATAACAGTTTAATAGCAAAGTTGAAGAATACTTCCCCTACCTTCGCTAAAACGATTGCTTCGCGTGGAAAATTGACTCTCGCCAACATTGGCTTTGCTACTGTCACTGCTTGCACAGGACCACTTAAGGCTTCTACAAACGTTTGCCATAGCGCAGTGCTAAACATTACATAAGCTGGATAAGGTAGATCTGTCGCACCTACGTTGATCACATTAGCGTCACTTGCTATTGTGAAGCCTGCTGCCATGACAATTGGTGGCAAAAAAGCCCAAGCAATGCCAAGAAAAGATTGACGGTACTGTGCAGTTATATTGCGTACCATCAATCGCCAAGCTAATTCCCGCGAAGCTAATAAGTCTCGCCCCATTTGCTTAAACAACTGAATTGGATGTCTCAGTTTACTGTGGGGCGTATAAAGCACTTCTGGCGGTATTCGCCTCGGACTGGAATTTTTCAAAATCTGTCCTTTGAATCGTGGCTTCAAACTGTTGTTGGAGATTGCTGTAGTTGTGGCGTTTGGCTGGGTTGCATTTGTAACTGTTTACGAGCGTAGCGATTAGTAAGATATTTATTGAGTGCTTTATCCACACTCACTAGCAAATCCTCAACTTTCTTGCTTTGACGCCTTAAGATTGTTTTGCTAATCTTGCGACTCAAAGGTTTGATAATAGTCGTTTTTCTCCGCCAGCCTAAACCGTTATACCGATTTTTGAAATACTCATCTTCAGTAAGGTTCCATTTATCACGCAAGCGATGTAGGCTAGTAAGTTCCCAAGCATCGCTCCAACGTAACATATAGAAAGGCATATCAGTCAATTCTAGTGGCGGTCCTGGTACGTAGGTAACAATGGATTCTGGTTCTAGATAAACGCTACCGCCAGTTTCCATAACTGTCATGCAGAAATCTACGTGTTCCTTAGTATTTAAAATAGCTTCATCGAGCATCCCAATCTGTTCAAAAATTTCTGTACGAACCATCATGCAATGGAACTCTGCAAGTCCTGTTTGATGTCTTTGGAGTTGCGGTAGGACATCTGCAACTTTGCGCCCTTGCTTGTAGATTTTTTCCACTATTCGGCGACGAGTGCGATCGCATGAAGTTTCTATTTTGACTCTCGATTCACCACCAGCGCAGTGTACTTCTTCATGCACTGGCTCACCTTGACAAATCAGCGGACTTACGACGGTGGCTTTTGTTTCTTCAGCACACTTTACCAATTGTTGCAACCAACCTGGGGTAACAACAACATCGTTATCAATAAAAACCACGTATTCACTGTTCACCTGCGCTAGTCCCAAGTTTCTTGCTTTATTTGGGGAGAGATAGTGTTCAGTGCGAATCAGTTGAAATTGCTTTTCAATTGCTTGTTTTTCTAGATAACGCTTGATTTTTGCTGGCGAACCTCCATCAACGTATATCAAATTGAATGGTGTTCGCGTGTGTTCGTAAATGCTTTCTAATGATGCTTGCGCGCAGCTAAAACGCTCTCGCGGTGAGACAACAATTGTGACTTGTGGTTTTGACATTGCTGATAGCTCCCTTCTTTACTTGTCGTTTCAGATGATTGTATATATTTGTAAAGTTTAGCGCAGTCTCTGTAAAAAAAGATACTGGCATGAGTGAACTGTACTGTGTAACTTAGTAAGTCACAGATGCATTCTTAACCACTTTTTGAGAACTCATACGCACGGAACCTTGCGTCAGTAATTGTTGATAAATATCTACAAGCTCATCATTAAGTTTATGCAAATCATAATTTTCTTCTACCTGAAGGCGAGCTGTTTGTGTAATAGGAACCCAAATTTGGGGATTGTTCAAAAGATAGCTTATTTTTTCGGCGATCGCATCCGCATCACGTTCTGGGACTAAAAACCCCGATACATTATCTTGAATGAGTTCAGGAATTCCGCCATGATATGTTGATATCACAGGTAGCCCAATTGCCATTGCTTCTTTGAGAACATTTACTGGAGCATCTTGATCGCCACTTTTAGCAGTCACACTTGGAGCGATAAAAATATGAGATTTTTTCAAGATCCCAATAATTTCTTGTTGATCTTTCCATCCCAATAACCGTATTGTGTCACTTACATTTAATTCTTCAATTAGTTGCTGTAATGCTTGCTTGAGAGGTCCATCACCAATAATTTTATATTCAATACGTGGCTGATTTTTTGCAACTTTTGCTACAGCGCGAATAGCGTATTCAATACCTTTTTTTTCAACTAGGCGTCCACTTGTCACGATCTGAATTACAGGCTGAGAGTCTACTTTAGCAGGATTAAAAATAAATCGCTGACAGTCTAAGCCTGAGCGATGCACGATAACTTTATCTTCTGCACAACCAAGTTTCAGTAAACGCTGTCGGAAATAATCGCAGTTTGTTAAGAAAAAATCACCCTCTGTAAATAATTCGTGATAGACTCCATCGCCATGCTGCTGAATAAATTCACTAATATCAAACCCTCGAAAAGCAACAACTAATTTACCTTGCAGCAAGCCAAATTTTCGTAGCGACATTGCTTGCAGCCCACACAAACCAAATTGGCAATGGATAATATCGTAGTGATTAGGTTTTTCTAGAAGCGGGATAACTTTATATAACGGTCGCAAGGACATTGCATTACTGTGCTGAAAAATGTTGAGCGATCGCAACCAAATCTGAGGATTTTTGTATAGCTTAGCCGAGAGTAACCAAAATCCCTTCGCAAATCGCCACAAGATATTTTTAGGTAAATTGGGAACAGAGTAGTAACACGTTCTTGCTAAAAGTTGATATTTTTCGACATCTGGGTGGACTTTAGAAGTTTCTACTTCTGAACCTTTGAGGGCATAGATATCAACTGAATGACCGCGATCAATCAACCCAGTGATTTGATTAAGGATAAATGTTTGTGATAACTCAGGAAAGCCTAAGACAACGAAGGCTATTTTCATATCGACTTGCTCATTTGAATCTGTATGAGTACCGTCGCACGCATTTATTTCCCAGCAAATATAATCTAACTATACCCAAACTAACACGTAGAGTTTAACAGTTTTTTTCTCAAAAATTATGAGACTTTTCTTACTTTCACAAGCTTTTATACTCTCTGAATAGTTTGACAAACAAAAGCAACATTGTTGCTTTTGTTACATAGCAACAAACAATATTGTTATAGTATAGAGTTATATTTTTCGTCAAGTAAAAATTGGGTTATTGATACTTAAGTTACAACGTAGGTTCTTCTGCAACCCAACCAAGTGAGGAGTTATAACGAACTTCAAAATGCAAATGAGGCTCCGTGGATGTAGGCTCCCCTGTTATTCCAACAGTTCCCAGCACTTGCCCAGGTGGCACTGTTTGACCTGTCGTTACGCTGACTTTTTGTAGGTGGGCGTAGCGAGTTTGGCGTCCTTCTTGGTGATTAATGACGACGAGATTACCATAACTACCTTGTTCTCCGGCAAAAGCTACAGTTCCGGCGCCAACAGCTTGTACTGATGTTCCGGTGGGTGCTAACAAATCTACCCCACTGTGAAAGAAAACTTGACCTGTATTCGGGTTAATCTGCCAACCATACCCGATTGCTACTGTAGCTTTGGCAGGCAAAGGATACTTTGTAAATTGACTACTTGCACTAGTGCTAGGAGCCTCAGGCGACCAATTGACACCAGGAATAAATACAAATTGCGATACTGGTTGACAACCATTAGCCTCAAACAAAACATCAGCTCGAACTTTGTATTTTGTAGCAATTTGCTGCCAGGATTGGCTGGGTGGAACTTCTACCCGAATACCATTGAAAGGAGGAACTAGAACTTCACTACCAACGGTAACTTGTGCTGCGCGAAGTGCAGGGTTCATCCCCAGCAGAGTAGCGGGAATAACATTATATTTTTGTGCAATAGATTCCAAGGTTTCACCTGGAGCGACTTTATGACGAGTGAGCCGCGATAGCGCTGGTGCAGGACATCCTTGATCTGTAACTAAGTCATCATTACCAAGTGCAGAATTTACTTGCATGCTCAAGAGCAATAAGCCTAGAGGTAGTGCCGAAAAAAATGTCCAATAGCGTAAAGTCATGATATGGCAGGGGGCAAGGGTCAGAGGTCAGAGTTAGGGTTAGCAAGATTGAGGCAGCGGAAAGTTGCGTGCGGAGTCCTCCGTTGTAGGAAGTAGCATGCCGATGAGCGCAAACTTGACAAGACAATGGCTCTAAGCATTTGGAGTGACTTAATCATATGGACTATTGCCATACTAGGTGCAAGGTCAGTGCGCTGATTGCAGCGTGCGCTCGTACAGAATAAAGTTGTAGTGCATAAAAGTACATTACTTAGTATCTATCATCTTTTTACTAGTTGCCGACAGCTGATCTTGCCTCTCATCTTGACTAAACTTAGAAGTTAGCATCTACTTGCTGTGTATAGGCGGAAGGAGTATGAGTTTATCGTTAAAGAGTTTGACCACTGCGCTGATCTTGTTGGCGATTGGAGGTGGTGCTGGTTGGTGGGGTAGTCAGTATTTCTCAATGTACAGTCGTTCGTCAAAAGAGTTAAGTACAGTACCTGTGATTGTGCCACCCTTATCAGAGCAACTTCTGATGCCTGAAACCTCAACAGGCACGAGTGGAAACAGCGATCGCAACTTTATCGCCTCAGCAGTAGAAAAAGTAGGACCTGCCGTTGTACGGATTAATGCCACGCGCACGGTGACTAACCGACTTCCCCAAGCGTTCAATAATCCCTTGTTACGGAGATTTTTCGGCTCAGAACAAGAAATGCCGGAAGAAAGAATAGAACGCGGTACTGGTTCGGGATTTATTCTGAGTCAAGATGGACGCGTGTTAACCAATGCTCATGTGGTTGCGGAAACGAACACAGTACAAGTGACCCTCAAAGATGGTCGCAGTTTCGAGGGTAAAGTTGTAGGAACGGATGCGATCACAGATGTTGCTGTTGTCAAAATTCAAGCTAACAACTTACCAGCAGTCAAATTGGGAAATTCGCGTAACTTATCTCCAGGACAATGGGCGATCGCCATTGGCAATCCCTTAGGATTAGATAACACCGTGACTGTTGGTATCATTAGTGCGACAGACCGCTCTAGCGCTCAAGTAGGCGTACCTGATAAACGAGTTAACTTTATTCAAACTGACGCAGCAATTAATCCTGGTAACTCTGGGGGTCCGCTATTAAACGCCGAGGGTGAAGTAATTGGTGTAAACACTGCGATTCGCTCGGATGCTCAAGGACTAGGTTTTGCCATCCCTATTGATACGGCGGCAAGAATTGCTAACAAACTTTTTACAAAAGGTAGCGTCGATCATCCTTTTTTGGGAATTCAAATGGTTGACCTTACCCCTGCAACAAAGGAAGATATCAATCAAGAAACAAGCCTAAACATCCAGCAAGAGCAGGGTGTATTGATTGTGCGCGTCATTAGAAGATCTCCCTCACACCGTGCTGGTTTACGCGAAGGCGATATCATTCAAAGAATCGATGGTAGACGCATTCGCAAAGCATCTGAGGTTCAAGAACGCGTTGAATCTAGTGAGGTTGGTGCTCTACTTAACATAGAAGTTAACCGTAATGGCAAAGTTGAAACTTTTCGGGTAGCCCCAGAAGCTTTTCCTGTCGAGGAACTAGGTTAACTGTAAGTTCAAGCCACCGCAGTATTTGCCATCACCTAACAACTTTTGCTGCCTACTGTCCTCCTGTGGAATCGCCTGGTAAAGGCACAGAGTCAGCTAAATCATCAAGATGCATGCGCTGTTCCATTTGGCGGAGAAAATAGCCTGTCATCATTGCTGATGCCAAAAGACCGGCTAGATTGTCCCGATCTGTAGAGATTTTCACGTTAAAATTTTCAGAAGGAAGCATTCCGACTAGCCCTTGAACATTTTGAGAAATGATCTCCTTAATCTCGGGACTAACAGAACGAGCTACATGAGCTAACATCTCCGGTGATTGACGCTGCAGGTAGTTTAGTAGTGGATTTGCTTGCGACTCTTCTTGAGGATCATCACTGAGAAAGTCAGGATCAAATACCATGGGCAGTTCAGTTTAGCTGTGCTGATTCTAATTTAACTCATTGTAATAGATGGCACCTCTTGCCTTAGAGTAGTTTTGAGCAGCGAGTGATATTACATCATTGAGAGAGACCATGATTACCCAAGTGCTGCACTACGAACGATTTGCTTTTCCAAGGCAGAGAGGATGCACGATATTGTAGATTGGATTATTTGTTAATCGCTACGAGCTTGAGTTGTCAATATTAATACAAAATCAGCAAGTCTGAAACACATTCTAAACTTGATAGTTTTAATATAGTTTCAATCTTGTCTTGATCCGGCTCAAAATCACTGTAATACTTGCTAATACTACATTCTATTGCTAAATTTGTAAGACTTTCGAGGTCTGGAGCAGATGTTGACCGAGGCGGCGCGCAAGTGCCAAGATTGTGAAGGTAGGTGAGTACGACGGACCAGTCGGAAACACTGCCGAACTAGCCACATAGAGATTATCGGTACCGAACACTCGACAATCTGTGTCAACGACACCCTCTTCGGGGCGACTGGCCATACGAGTGGTACCCATTTGATGGGCTGCGTCGGTCATAGTCTCCAAACTCGGCGGATCGTCTCCGAAGTCAAAGGTTCCAAGTCCAACTTCCGCAAACCGTTGCGTCAAAAGTTGCAGCGTTTTCGCCATCGAACGCTGATCCTGGTCGGTGAAGCACCAATCGACCTCCAGCTTTCGTTGACCTAGTGCGTCGCATTCCGTTCCCAGCTTAATGCGACTGCTCTCATGGGGAACCTGCTCAGTCACAAACTTAACTCGGTAGGTGGCGACAGAGCCATTACCGTCTCGGCAAGCAGGACGGAACCGCAAAGTTCGCCACAGGCGTTTTGACTTCTCGTAGATTGGTTTCAGGTACAAGACATGCTCAAGCAGCTCTTGCTCTCGCTGGGTTGCGTCGTCAAGCGCAAAGCATATACAGAAACGTGGTTTTGGGGCGTATTGCAGCTCGTAGGCATATTGTCGAGTTAAAGGACCTGGCTGTAGTGTTCCGGTGTGGTGCTTAGGATGGTCAGTATAAAAGCGACCAACGAGGTCATGTGCATTGCCGATTCCACTAGGAATTTGACGGTTTGAGGCTAGTAGGAGACGTGCGGCTTCAAACGCCCCAGTTGCAATAATGATTACGTCGCCTTCGACAATGAGTTCTCGACCTTCGAGTGAGCGGCAAACGACTGCGGTTACGCGTTGACAGGAATCGTTGAGTCTTAATTCTGTTGCGGTTGCGCCCAACACGACGTGCAAGTTTTTTGAGCGGCGCATCTCGTCACCAAAGCGGATCGCCGTGCGCGTGGGGGTCTGCTCCCAATAAAAGCTGCTCATTTTCAAACCACCTGCGGCGAGCTTGGCTCGAAGTTCCATAATTTCGGGTCGTACAGCTTCTGCTTCTAAATCACCGAAGCCGTAATCTTTTGCCGCCGAACGGTAGTGTTCCAAGAGATCAGCAAAATGTATTGGCCAGCCACTATTAGTAACCCAGGGTCTACCCTCAAAATCTAAGGGCTGCAAGTATTTCCACTTACCTGTCCAGACGTTACTCGTGCCACCAAACTGACGTACGCGACTGACTCCACGTAGCTCAGGTGGCAAGTATCGATGGTAGTAAGAGTCTGGATCCAGTTCGCGATGGCGTTTACCAAGAAAGATGACATCATTCAATGCCTGGATCGATGGATCAAATTGCTCGCGCCCACTTTCCACGAGCACCACCTCTTGACCATGACGCGCAAGGTGCGTTGCTACTTCGGCACCCGCGATCCCAGAGCCGAGTACAACTACCTGTCCCCGCAGCTTCGTTTGGTCCATCTCGACAATATCGGTAATCATATGACCTCCACCTAATCTATAAAGTGTTCAATAGAATTTGTCCGTACACATCCTAGTTAAGAGTATTAAAAGGAATCTTTATGTATATCTGCATAGTATAAGTTGCAGACAGCGTTCCAAAAAGCGGTTGTATTGCGTCCGCTGCTACCAGAATAGGAATCAGTAGCAAGTGGTGATATTTGATGAGTTTATGTTATTTAACCTGATTGTTAAGGGGGAATAAAACTTTGTTGGTGAATTCATGATAAATAGTCTGAATCACCTTCCAAATTCAGTTTAATTTACTTGTTCTTGCACGTCCGCTTCCTGCTCATTATCGCTGTTACTGAGTAGCTGAGGAAGTTGCTCTAATTGAAAATATTGATAAAACTTATCAGTCACATCCAGCAAGAATGAGCGACTGTCTAAGGGACGGCGTTTGCGGACAAAGCCCTGTTCTACAAGTTCTTGGACGTGTTGATATGCTCCAGAACCACGGAGGTTGACAAGTTCAGTTTGTGTCATTGGACTACGCAGGGCGATCGCCGCTAAAGTTCGTAAAGCCCCTACCCCAAGTTCTACCGGAATAAGTGTTTGCACCAATTCTTGAAAATTTGACTTGAGTTGTAGGCTATAAGTACCTGATACAGTTTCTACAACTTCTAAAGCGCTATTACGATGTGCATAGTCATCAATAAGTTCAATCAGTCCTTCCTCAAGAGTGTGGCGATCGCATCCTGCATATTCTGCCAGTTGGGCGATCGATAGTGGCTGACCTTTGAGATACAAAATCGCTTCAATCTTGTTGGATAAACGTAATTCCATTAACCAGGGGTGAGGGTTTAGCCGATAGAAGGATTATTGCGGTTGAACTAAATGTTCTACACCGCTAACCACTTTGGCAGAAACAATTTTATCTCCTTCTTTAAGCTGTTCTAGCACTTCTTTTCCTTCCGTTAAGTAACCAAACACAGCATAACGACCGTCTAATAGATTACGACCTGCTGGAGTCAGTTCAGGCTCAAACAAAAAGAAGAAAAATTGTGAAGAACCTCCATTATTATCAAACTCTGGACGCGCCATCGCAACTGCACCATAGGCTGAAAATGGTAGTACTGGTTCGTCACGATAGCGACCAGCTTGCTCTAATGTAATGCCATAGGTAGGAACAAGATCGCCTTTCACAAGAACTTCCAAAGGAATACTACGATATTTTCCTGTACCTGGATCAATAAATCCTTGCTCTGAACCAGGTGGATCGCCGGTTTGTAGTACATACGAGTCTTCTGCTCGAATAAACTCTAAACCGTTATAAAAGCCTCGTTCTACCAAATCGACAAAGTTTCCTGCGGTGACAGGAGCGCTATAGCCGTCTACAACAATAGTCAAATTGCCTTTGTTGGTTTCCATCTCCACTGTGGCACGACCTTTGAGCTGGGGTAAATTACTATACTCATCTGGAACGTCATAGGGAAATCCTTGCACCATCAATTCTTCAAGAGTACTGACCAAATTGAGAACTTTAGCCCGCCCTATCCAAATCTGCTCTTTATCCTTTGACTCAGTGGCTTGTCGCAAATCGTTGATACCAGCTTGCAGCTCATCAATGAGGGCTTCTGCCTGTGGCTGTTGCTCATCGGGAATGCTTTTGAGTAGTTCATCTTTCTGTGAGTTAACGATGCGAGAAGCTTGAGAAACGTCTTTGGAAATAGCGCCCCAGCGTCGATTTGCTCGTAGTTGAGTAGCAATGTCTTCTAAGTCGGCTTGCAAATCCCGAACAGCTTGATTATCAATCGGAAGCGAGTAACGCAGTAAAGCTTTACCATCAGTAATGGCATTTCCAGCTGGCAACGCCGCATTGCTGGGGGAAGTCCACCAGACAACACTTGTTCCAAAAAACATCGCGACCAGCAATAGTACGGTGAGAATTTTTTTCCACCAGCAGTTCAAATTTGTCATGAGATAGCTCAAATGCGGCATGGGTATAAGTTAGGCAATTAGGCTATTAAGGATGTGTTGCAACCTTTCACCCATTGCTTGTCTGCCTGATAGTTGCAATTGACTGGGTATCAACTCATTCATAATCTTGCCATAGTGTAGTTCACTTCAGAATTCAAATTTTATAAAAGGGACGAGTGATTAGTTTTGAGTTTTGTTAGCGTAGCGGTGCCTTAGCACGTTTTGAATTGTTCGCTTTCCAAAGGTGCCGGAGGCATTTATTAAAAAAATTTTCATAGCTCACCCCTCACCCCTCATAACTCCTAGCCTCCCAGCTTTATTTTCCTCCATACTTTATTTAACCCCTTCTATAGCACCACGTTGTAGAGGTACAATGAAATGCCGATTGTCTTGCGCAAATATACACATTGCTTCATGATTTCTAGTAATGATTTTCGACCTGGTGTCACGATTGTGTTAGATGGGTCTGTTTGGCGAGTAGTGGAATTTCTTCACGTCAAACCAGGAAAAGGATCTGCCTTTGTCCGAACCAAGCTAAAGAATGTTCAAAGTGGCAGCGTTGTAGAGCGAACCTTCCGTGCTGGGGAAACAGTACCCCAAGCCAATTTAGAAAAAAGCACGATGCAGCATACCTATAAAGACGGTGATGAATTCGTTTTTATGGATATGGAAACATATGAAGAAAGCAGATTAAGTGCTAATCAAATTGGCGATCGCGTCAAGTACATAAAAGATGGCATGGAAGTCAATGTCGTTCGTTGGGGCGATCAGGTACTTGAAGTAGAATTACCTAATTCTGTCACTTTAGAAATTGTCCAAACTGATCCAGGAGTACGGGGAGACACTGCTACTGGCGGTACTAAACCAGCAACACTAGAAACAGGTGCAACGGTGATGGTGCCTTTGTTTATCTCTCAAGGCGAACGCATCCGAATTGATACGCGTAACGATACTTATTTAGGTCGGGAATAAACAACGAGCAACACGTACTGCTCGCAGCGAATAGCTTAAAGCTCGTAAATGGGGTCAGATACACTGTGCCACTTGATTTTAATGAACTCCGGCAACTTCTGCTAACAATCGCTCAAACAGATATTGCGGAACTAACTCTCAAAAGCGACGATTTTGAACTAACGGTACGTAAGGCTGTTGGTATGAGCAATGCATCACTGCTTGGTGCAATACCAAGTGGCGTAGTAGGTTTAGAATCAACGCCGACTACGCCGCCAACATCTACCACGGCAGTCAATGGATTAGATACTCCATCACGAGGGGCAGAAACTACCTCAAGTGGATTTGTGGCTGGACAAGCTTCTACACCTGCAGCAAAGGATCAGAAATTAGTTGAAGTGGTGTCTCCAATGGTGGGAACATTTTATCGTTCTCCTGCTCCTGGTGAACCTTCATTTGTGGAAGTTGGCGATCGCGTTAGAAGTGGTCAAACTGTCTGCATTATTGAGGCAATGAAGCTTATGAATGAAATTGAAACTGAAGTTTCTGGACAAGTAGTAGAAATCTTAGTGCAAAATGGCGAGCCGGTTGAATACGGACAGCCTTTACTGCGTCTCAACCCAGATTAATTGGGCGCTCTATTGCTAATTGAGTGATTATTGCTAAAATTTAGCAGTTCCTTCAGGTTAATTTTGATGAAGTCAGCGAAGCCTGTGCCGCCAGAAGTTGTGCAACAAGTAGCTGATTACTTCAGCCTTCTCAGTGAACCGATGCGCCTGCGTCTACTGCATTTGCTGAGTGACGGTGAAAAATGCGTGCAAGAATTGGTAGAAGCAACACAAACAAGTCAAGCCAATGTTTCTAAACATTTAAAAATTATGTGGCAAGCTGGAATCCTCAGCCGCCGTAGTTGTGGAACCTCTGCTTATTACCGAGTAGAAGACGATACAATCTTTGAATTGTGCAATGTAGTCTACAATCGCCTTGCCACTCGCATTCAACAACAAGCTAATTCATTTCAAGTGTTAAACCGCAATCGGTAGTAGTTGGCAATAGAACAATTATTTGCCAGATGTACTAAGTATTTCTTTGAAAATCTTTACAAATTAAGCTTTTGCATTGAAAAGCCTCATACTAGTTCGCAATAGTTGAGGGAGTTAGTCACCTGATTAGTATTATAAATTTAAATTTAGATGTGGGGTAGCCATCTTGCCTGCCCACGCTTGCTAGCAGCTATCCCAGAATTAATTCAGTTGACTTACTTGAGTGTAATTTAGAGTTGAAAATTCTCTTTGAAGCTTTGTCTAGTAAGAGGTTGATTTAACATGACGCCTTCACCACCCAGATACTCTAATTTTTGACCTTCTACGTCGATCCACACTTGAGCATTCGGATCTATGGTTGTTGCGGTGTAAACGACTTGCGCTAGGCGACCGCTCATAGAAGCGCTACCACCGCCACTTGTAAACTCTGAAGACAAATCGACGTGTACCCCATCGTTTTGAACTCTAACGTTACGTAGCTTGGTTCCTTGGGGAATTGTGCTACTAACAGAATTGTTTGTTGGTCCTGCCAAGAGTTGTTCAAATGCGGTCTGGACTACTACATTAGGCTCATCACTATTAACGGTAAATGCACTTGGCACAACTTCTAGACTTGTTCCTGTGTCTCTCAACCAATAAACTTGTGCAGTTTGATTGATACCAGGCTGAACAGATGGATTTGTTGCTGGTGAGTTGGGTGTTGTAATCGCCTGCTGTGAATTGGGAGTTTGCGCTGAACGAAACGCCCACCAAGCGCCAGTTCCGCCTGCTGCTAAAACGCCGATTATGACACTAGCAATTACACCAGTAGGAACACGTTTAGCTCTTTCTTGTGTCATGGGGAAAACCCTCCAGAAAATTAGGATAGTTGTGGTGTAAGGAGAACAACGAACAATTCAAATTCAAAGTGGATGGTATGGGGTCAAGGATGAACACTGTGACTGCATTAAAGCTGTAGCTGTTTCAATAAACGAGAAGATGTTTCTAGGTGGAGAAAAGCCGCAATTTCTAATTTTTGCGGACTTATATTCAATTGTAAAATTCTGGCTTGGATTCCGGCACTTTGTAAACTGCGCAGATCGAACTGCTGCGAAAAATTTGTAGCGATCGCATTTAAGATTGGTTCAGGGACTTGCTCTTCATTCACCAATATCGTAGGCGCAATCAGTTGAAGCTGTCTTCCAGAGACGATACCCAGCCCTGACTCTACAGTAATTCGTAATGGTTCGACGCTATCTTGTGTGAGTTCTACATAAAAACGTAACCGCTGGTTTGCTAAGAATTGTATCTTGGGCTGTGAAAAGTTAAATTGTTGTCTTTGTCCCGTGCGTCTCCCTATTTTGCCAACGGTCACGTTTAGTAATCGACTTGTCAAAACATCAGATTGTAATGCTTGGTTAACATCTTGCTCTGTTAACACTACTCGCACCCCAGCTTGCAAAGGTTGCTGTAGTTCGATTCTATTTAAACTATCAGTATCAAAATCAACTTTGTCTGTTTCTACTTCTAAAACAGCAATCGTCATGTTTTGTTTTAGCTGGAGTGAACGCCCAGCAATTCTGACTCGTTGTACTTTACCTTGGAGCAACTGGTGTGTAGGAACGTTGTCAACTCGGACTCGCAGTTGTTCTACCTGTTGAAATTGAGAACGAATGATATTTTCAGCAATACGCTCGACGACACCTCCTACAGGTGACAGTAACCCCAGTAACCCAGATAGAAGAATCGTTAGCAGTTCCATAACAGGAGTAGTTTCCTGGACTCAACTTATGCATGACACTCTTTGTCGTGACATAGGCATTGCTCACCTTACATCAAATTGAGTCAATTGGGTAGTGATACTAATTCTCCAAATTTTGGCAACAGATTAAAAAGCCAAAATCAAAAACTTGTCTAACTTCAATTACAATTTAGGAAATAGCATGAATGGTGAAATCTTTAATAAAAGTTGAACTGCACCGCGTGCTTGTTCAATTTGTTCAAAGTTTAGCTAAGTTTAACTAACTGCTTGCTTCCTGAACTGCATCATTAATCCACTGCTGGAGCGTTGAGACAACTGCATCAATGGCAATTTCTTGTGAATTGCGGCTTTTGCGTTCGACAACTTCCACTTTGCTTTGTTCAAGCGATCGCCCTGTAACAATGCGGTAAGGAATACCGACAAGATCGGCATCTTTAAACTTGACTCCGGCGCGTTCGTTGCGATCGTCAAGCAGCGTTTCGATGCCTGCGTTGTTTAATTGTTGATACAATTTTTCGGCAACTTCTACTTGTTGTGCATTGTTGATATTAGGAATAGTCACAATTGCGTGATAAGGAGCGATCGCCACAGGCCAAATAATACCGTCTTTGTCGTAAGATTGCTCAACAGCAGCTTGGGCAAGCCGTGAAACTCCTACACCGTAGCAACCCATTACTAAAGGAACTTCTTCGCCTTGTTCGTTTGTATAAGTAGCCCCCATCGCTACTGAGTATTTTGTCCCTAATTGAAAAATATGTCCAATTTCAATACCTCTCGCGCTTTGTAGCGTTTGTTCGGGGTTATGAATCGCGCGATCGCCGATTCTAGCTTTACGAACATCGACAATATTCTCTGGTAATTTAAACTGCTGCTGCCAATTTGCCCCAACGACGTGATATCCTGATTCGTTGGCTCCGGTAGCAAAATTTTGTAAATCTACCGCAGTTTTATCAACTAATCGCAGAAACTTTGGATGTACCTGTTTTTCAGCACGGATGTAATCATCTGCAATATCTGGAGCAATATATCCTAGCGGTAAAGGTTTCGCTGCCCATTTTTGTTGCGCTGTTGCATCTGGTATTGTTAAAGCGATCGCGGTTTTTCCGCCGTACTGCGGTGCTAGGCGGGTTATCTCATTTTGCAACTTCACTTCATTAACATCTTGATCGCCTCGAATACTGACTATTACAAGTAGTGTCAAACCATGATCAAACACAACTTGATATAAAACATTTTTGACGACTTGTGTAGGAGAACATCCCACAAAGTTACACATTGTTTCAATCGTTGGTGTTCCTGGTGTTTCGCGTTTTTCGTAAGTTGTAAACGGTGAACTTTGAGCATCCGGTGGTAATGAAACAGCTTTTTCTACGTTAGCGGCGTACTTTCCATCTTCTGTATAAAGAACCTCATCTTCACCTGCTTCTGCTAAAACCATAAATTCTTGCGAAGCAGAACCACCAATTGCGCCAGAATCTGCTTCCACCGCCCGAAAAGCTAACCCACTCCGCCGCAGAATATTGCTATAAGCGCGGTGCATATCGTAATAAGTTTGTCGCAATTCTTCTTCATTGGCGTTGAAAGAATAGGCATCTTTCATAATAAATTCGCGTCCGCGCATCAAGCCAAAACGGGGACGAATTTCATCGCGAAACTTAGTTTGAATTTGATAAAGCGTCTGCGGTAACTGGCGATATGAGCGAATCATATCGCGAGCGATATGTGTAATAACTTCTTCATGTGTTGGTCCTAAACCTAGTTCGCGCTCTTGTCGATCTTTAAGCGCAAACATGATACCCTCAGCTTGCGTGTAAGTATCCCAACGTCCAGATTCGCGCCACAATTCCGCAGGTTGTACTTGTGGTAATAGACATTCTTGTGCGCCGATCGCATTCATTTCTTCGCGCACGATTTGGGAAACTTTTTGCAGTACTCGCCACATTAAAGGTAAATAAGCGTAGATACCGCTACCGATGCGACGAATATAACCTGCACGCAGTAAAAGTTTATGGCTAGGAATTTCCGCTTCAGCTGGATCTTCCCGTAATGTAACAAAAAGCATCTGAGACAGTCGCATCGCTTGTTCCCTTCATTGTGACCAGATATGCGTCGATCTCAGTCTAAAACATCATGAGCGTTACATGAGTTTTGAGTTAACTTCATTGACACAAATAACTGAGGGCTTGAAATATTTATTGCTCGTGTGTTTTTATAGATCAGGTGGTAGGCGATCGCATTGATTGTAACCAACATCACAAAAAGCAGTTAGCCGATGAAAACGCCACACAAAAATTACTCCAGCGAGTGCAACTCCAATTGATTGTCCTGTCCACAATCCAACACCTCCCAACCCTAAGGGAAACCCTAGTAAATAACCACTGGTTAATCCCACACCCCAAAATGCTAATCCACTCAATAGCATTGGGATACGAGTATCTTGCAGTCCATATAATGCACCCATAGCAACCCGTTGTACGCCATCCAAAAGTTGAGCCACGGCTGAAATGATCAGCATGGGTACGGCTAAAGTTAGCACGTTAACATTTGCTGGATTATCAATATCCAAATAAATCCCAATCACTTGCTGACGATATATCACTAATGCGATCGCTGTCACAATCATGAATATTGCCGCAACAGTAATACTGACATATCCTGCTCGTCGCGCACTTTTAAAGTCTTGTTGCCCCAACCACTGACCAACACGCGCAGTAACAGCATAAGACATTCCTAATGGAACCATGAAAATTAAGTACATCGTTTGGTAAACCGTTTGATGTGCTGCTAATACTTCAGTTCCCAAAATGCCCATCAAAAATGTGACAACCGCAAATAACCCGTACTCTAAGGCAATCGTGACTGCGATCGCAGTTCCAATTTCTATTAATCGCTTTAAGATTTGTGGTTTCAGGCGATGTAGCTTTCGTAAGAACTGGTACTCTTTTAGTTGCGGGTGATTGAGGGTATATACCAAGAACATCAGAAACATCAACCAAAAACTCAATCCACTTGCCAACCCCAAGCCTGCCAACTCCATGCGGGGAAAACCAAACTTCCCAAATCCCAGAATGTAATTGCCTATTATGTTGAATAGCGTTCCGATAATAACAATTACTGTCACTATTTGAGCTTGAGAAAGTGCTGAAACATATCCTCTAAGCATCGCAAAGCCTAAAGCCGGAAAAAATCCCCACAGGATGAAATCGAAATATTGCACTGTAAGTGTAACAATTGCTACCCGTTGTCCAAGTAAGAGCATGACAGTATCTAACTGTGCGATCGCAAACATCATGGGGATACTGAGAAACAGCGATAACCAGAGTCCTTGACGTGCGATTTGCGTGATTTGCGTTTTTCGATCTGATCCGTAAGCTTCAGCAACAAGAGGACTTACTGCCATAACAATACCACTTGTTGTATTGAGCAAAAGCTGGAAAGTTGTCGATGCTAAGCCACCTGCTGCCAAGCTTTCTGCTCCTAAATGCCCCATCATGATGGTATCTACAAAACCAACAGAGGCGATCGCTACTTGAGCACTAGCTAACGGAACGGCGAGTTTGAGAAATTCTCGGATTTCTATTGTCACATTCGATTTCCACACTTGACTATCCATTGCTGTGTCTCTTTGCGTCACGCTGGTTCACGGCTTAAATTTAAGAAAAATTAATTGTTCTGAACTACTCAAACCTTGCGTAACTATTAGATTCTTGCGGTAATTTTTGCATCTCAAGCAGTTGTCACTCTAAAATTTTCTTAACTCAAGTGTGTAGAGTGGGTTCTTTAATGCAACCATCCGTGACAAATCCACAAAAAAACGGGCTACAGCCTCCAATTTATTCGAGTAGAGCGTATGGTTGGCAGAATATTTTGGTTGAAGAGTTTCACCAACCTCCAGGCGAAGAGAGCTATCAAAGTTTAACCGAACATACGCTTTGTATATCAATGAATTGTCGTCCGTCGCGTTTATCGCAAGCAATTGGCGATCGCCGTTATACTAGTCTCTGCATTAAAGGAGATATTGCGATCGCTCCTGCTGGATCTTTACTTGTGTATCAATGGAACGAGGAAGATCGTTACTTACGAATTCGACTCAAGGCTGAGTTCCTGCAACAAGTTGCACAAACTACGTTCGACAAACAGGTAAAAATCTTGTCAGAATTCCGAGTTCGCAATCCACAAATTGAACAAATTGGGATGATGCTTCTGAGTGAACTGCGCACTGGAGGGATAGCAGGACTTTACGTCGAATCGCTAACGAATGTATTAAGCGTGCATTTGCTCAGAAATTATGCAGCAAGACAACCACATATTGCGGTTTGCGATTGGATGAGCAATTCTATCAAGCATTTAAGCGATCGCCAGCTTTTTCAAGTCACAGATTACATCAGCGATCGTTTAGCAGACAATATTCAACTATCTGATTTAGCTGAGTTATTAGGACTTAGCCAGTTTCATTTTAGTCGGTGCTTTAAGCAATCAACAGGAGTGTCACCCTATCAATACGTCCTTCAGCAACGTATAGAACACGCCAAGCACTTACTCAAAACTACAGACTTACCAATTATGCAGATTGCTTTGAGATGCGGCTTTAGTAGCCATAGCCATTTAGGAAAATGGTTTCGACAGTATGTAGGAGTCTCTCCCAAAACCTTCCGAATAAGCTAGGTTGAGCTTTAATTAAGCTTAGCACCAGTATCTAATTCACGCTGTAATTCGGCAACTGCGTCCAAAATATTGACAAAGCGTTGTCCGAAGTTGGTTAACTTGTAGTGAACGCGCGGCGGTACTTCTGGATAAGAAATCTTTTCTAAAATACCAAAGCTGACCATTTTGTTCAGGCAATCATTCTGTACCTTGGTTGTGAGTCCATCAAGAGAGCGTGTGATGGCTCCAGGACGATCTATTCCTTGATGAATCAAGGTCAAGATGCGGATTGACCACTTACAGCCAATAATATACTCTACCATCGCTGCTACTGAAGCCGTTTTCCCAAATTGAGCTTTAGCCATCGCAGACAATCCAAGTTTCCCTATGTCTTGCCTCAATTGTTACTGAAAAGTAACTACTTCACCAGAAAGTACTTACTTCCCTGCTCTGTTTGAGTTGCTTAATATGCTTGCATAGTTGCATTCACTTAACAATCTTAGGTAAGCTACCCATGTATCAAGAGTTTAAGCATAAACAAGCACTGGTTATTGGCGGAAGTAGTGGTATCGGACAGGCTGTTGCCAAAATTCTTTTAGCTCAGGGTTCAACCGTAACTATCGTAGGGCGTAATTCTGATAAACTCCAGGCAACAGCATCTGAACTACAGCAGATTGGCGATGTGCAGGTGTGGCAGGCAGATATCAGCGATCGCCGCGATACATCTCGATTAGTTGAACATATTGCTCGTAAATTGCCTCATCTACGTTATCTTGTAAATTCTGCGGGTGTTTTTCAGCCAAAATCCTTTCTCGATCATTCCGAAGCAGAATACGATCGCTACCTCGACATCAATCACGGAACCTTCTTTGCTACACAGCAGGTTGTTCGCAATATGGTTCAACAAGGGCAAGGTGGTGCAATTGTCAATATTGGTTCTATGTGGGCATACCAGGCTGTACGAGCTACTCCCTCATCTGCTTACTCAATGGCAAAAGCGGGTTTACACGCACTCACGCAACACTTAGCTATGGAACTTGCTCAAAACCAAGTTCGTGTCAATGCGGTTGCTCCCGCAGTCGTCGAAACTCCAATCTATGGCTCATTTATTGAGTCAGAAGCAATTCACACTACACTACAGGGCTTCAACAACTTTCATCCGATTGGGCGTATCGGGCAACCAACCGACGTTGCGGAAGTTGTGACTTTCTTGCTTAGCGATCGAGCCTCTTGGGTAACTGGTGCTACTTGGAATATTGACGGTGGGGTAATGGCAGGGCGTAATTACTAAAGGAAGCTACTTGCGCGTTTGTGCAGTTTGCCTGTTCATACTTTTGCATACGCCCTAACAAAAAAGCCAAAAGCTCGTTTTGATATCAAAACTTGAGCTTTGGCTAATCCTATCTAATGAGCAGGATAGGTATATACTTTGAATCTAGTTGTAGTAGCTTTTTTCTGCTTCCAACTGCCGAATTAGCTTTTCGTCACCGTTAGTACGAGCAACTTGCAGACGATGCTCTAAACTTTTTTGGATATTAACACGATGAGCTTCCGCTGCATTTTGAAAGCGCTGCAATGCATTTTTCATTACAACACACCTCTCGACTATGATTTACTATTGAAATTACGCGTCGGTGATTTCTTCAATTCCCGCACGTTGTAGCATAGATTGCTGACGGTTTTGCTGTCTATGACGACGTTCGCTCATCAAGAGACGGGCTTGAGCAGCAACGCGTGGGTCTTGATTTTGAATACCAGTAGATTTATTGTTCATTTTTCGCCTCTTCCATGTGTTTGTGGTGTCGAATGAGGCGCGTTCCTTCGGGAAACCCTACTTCCGTCTTTCACAGTGAAAGATGAACGATTTATCCTTCTCTATTTATATCTATTGTAACTCTTGTTGTGCTTCTGTCATTAGGTAGAAAGCCGTAATTTTTCGTCTAGATTTGCACTTAGCAAGCAGAATAAATGAATATATTAATTAAGCGCCACCACGCCTTAAGTTGTTCTCGCTCCAAAGAACGTAGGCGATCGCTAATCCCATTGCCCCTACAACCAGCAAAAAAGCCAGCATATGTTAGATAGCTCCTTAGCTTTTATTTGTATTTAGCTTAGTTACAGTGTAGCTAATCTAATAATTCTCTGTAGTTTACTAAATTACATACTACGATTTTAATAATTAGTCTTCGCAAACTGCTTCGACTTCAACTTCTACTAACATTGCAGGATCAACGAGTGCTTGAATTTCTATCATAGTATTTGCCGGTGGATGTTCTCCAAAGCATTCTTGATGAGCTTGCGCATATTCAGTCCAGCGTTTTATGTCAGTAACATATACGCGAGTACGGACAACGGTTTGTAAACCTGCGCCTAAATTTTGTAAAGCTTTCTGAATAATATCTAAACAGCGCTTAGTTTGGGCATAAGCATCATTGGGGGCAAATACACCACCTTGCTCATCGACTGGCGCAGTACCTGATACATAAATGTGATTACCGACGCGGATAGCTCGACAGTAGCCAGCTTTTGTTTCCCATGTAGTTCCTGAAAATGTTCTTTGTCGCTGCATTTGCTTTATATCTATGCGATCGCCTAATATTCTAAGTTGAATTTTAGAGGATACTTGAGGATGGCATAAATTTTCTTGAGAAAAGCTTTTTATCGAGCTTAATGTATTGCTGTAAACAATAACGTAAAGGTTAGCCTGATGAGTACGGATTTAGCAGCTACTGAAATACCTGATTTCATGACTACTTTGACTGATGCTGTGAGGAAAAAACGCGATCGCCCCTCAGCATCATCTGTAATTTTAGCGCTGTTGCAAGCAGAAACAACAGCTAAACAGCAACGTATTACATATCCATTAGAGTCGCTCATAGGTGATTGGAGACTTTGGTTTACGGCTCCTCGTACACACCTTCAAAATGGTAAAGCTTTAGGTAAAGGCTTGTATGTACCTCAATTTGCGCCTGCACAAATTTCTTTTTCTCGTGAGGATAAACTATTGATCAGCAACCAGATTCAATTAGGTTCACTACGATTTAAACTAACAGGTTCTGCTAAGTATTTTAGTAAGAAAAATTTGCTTGCATTTGATTTCAATCGGATGCAAGTGTGCTTATTTAATCGAGCTATTTATGATGGTAAATTTCGGAGTAAAACTATGGCAAGTAGTTTTAATGAACAACCAATCGCTAAGCTTCCTTTTTTTGCTTTTTTCTTAGTGAATGAAGATTTTATTGCTGCTCGTGGTCGTGGTGGCGGAATAGCTCTTTGGGTTAGAAATTAAGTCAATTCTTTTAATTAGGAAAAATTTTAGATAAATCAAGTGCTAAATCTGAAAAATGGGGTAGTTTAACAGACTCATTTGGCAAGAAAATGAGTTTTTGTCGATACCCAAATTTATTTTGTAAATCTTGATATGGTTCGCTATAGCATTCTAAGCAATTAGCTGGTAAATTAAATATCCAGTAATCAGATATATTTGCTTCTGCATAAAGTGGCAACTTAACTTCTTGGTCATATTTCAAAGTAGAATCAGCAACTTCAATCACAAGCAAGATATCAATTGAAGTCGGATGACCAGACAAGTAGTCATCAGAACGATTGCGCGCAATTGTTAAATCTGGCTCAGGTTCGCTATCTCTCAGTAAAATAATCGGTTCTTGTCCTCTTAAAGTAGCGTTGTCTCCTACTAACTTGAATAACTCTCGATATAAGCGAGTGCTACAAACGGAGTGAGATGTACCTTTAGCCGACATTTGAAAAATTTCTCCTCTAATGAGTTCAACTCGGTTGTCTTGAAAGAATCCAAGTTCGGCGAGGCGATGATATTCTTCTAGCGTGAAGCGTTTAGCTGCGATCGCACTCATAAAAACTCCTATAAGTATTTATCAGGTACACTCAAATCGTAACTTGCAGCGAAATAGTGTTTAGATCTGCATTAACGTCTTGTCAATACTTTTGGTGCGTCAACTGTTAACCGCATCTGTGTTGCAGAAATTGCTAACCAAGGTTGCCCTGTAATTAAATCAGTAAAGGGACTAGCGGTAGGTACTGATAATTGCGCATTAACTAACCCAAATTGTGCCTCTACCTCAAATGCAAAGCTTAATAGTTCAGAATTCTTATGACTGAAACTGGAAGCACCTAAGCGCGGTTTCCAGCCGATGCTGAATAAGGGATTGTAGTTCAAAGAACATAGAGGGCGGTTGCTTTGTCGCACACTGACACTATTATGACTCCAGGTAAACTCTGCTAGTTTTTTTGGTAATGCCCAAATTTCGCGCCCACCAGCAACAGAATCAGGATTATCGACATAGATATGCGAAACCCAACCACCAACTCTACCTGAGTGAGTCACAGCAGCAGCAACGACGATTAATTCGCTGTATTGAAGTACTGAACCAGAAGTGTAATTAGACAAGTACACACCACCAATTGTTTTGCCAGGAAACACAGAAATAATATCTAGTTCTTGAGGAATTAAAGAACGAACGCGTTCAATATCTATCAAATGCAGTGTTGCGACTGCAAAACCTTGAAGTGTCCAGGGTGCTTGAGGATAGAGTGTCATGTTTGATATTCTTTAGCAATTACCTATTACCTATTACCTATTACCTATTACCCAAATATAAAAAAAATCCCCACTCAGGAGAATTCTGAATGAGGAAAGACCAAGTTATTGATTCACTAAATTATTTGGTTTCAGTGAAATCTGCATCAATAACATCATCACCACTAGGAGTAGCGCCTGCATCGCTACCATCTGGAGTAGGACCACCACCAGCTGCAGCACCAGGACCACCTTGTTGTTGATACAAGTTAGTACCGATAGTGTAAAGTGTCTGTTGTAACTCTGGCATCAAAGTCTTAATGCGATCGTCATCTTCCTTAGAAACTGCATCGCGTAAGTCTTTGACTAAACCTTCTACCTTGGTTTTGTCATCAGCGGGGACTTTATCACCCAAGTCTTGCAGTTGCTTCTCTGCTTGATAAGCTAACGAGTCGGCTTGATTCTTGCGATCAACTTTCTCGCGACGATCTTTGTCAGTAGAAGCGTTTCTTTCAGCTTCAGTTACCATGCGCTCAACTTCAGTCTTGTCTAGAGTAGAAGCACCAGTGATGCTGATCGATTGCTCTTTACCACTACCTTTATCTTTAGCAGTGACGTTGAGAATACCGTTAGCGTCGATGTCAAATGTCACTTCGATTTGAGGAACGCCACGGGGTGCGGGAGGAATACCATCTAAGCGGAATGTACCTAAGCTCTTATTATCACTCGACATTTCACGCTCACCTTGGAGAACGTGAATTTCTACGTTGGTTTGTCCGTCAACTGCTGTTGAGAAGACTTCAGACTTCTTAGTAGGAATTGTAGTGTTACGAGGAATAATCCGAGTCATCACACCGCCCAAGGTTTCTACGCCTAAGGATAATGGTGAGACGTCTAGTAATAAGATACCTGTGACATCGCCAGCCAATACACCAGCTTGAATTGCTGCACCAACTGCAACAACTTCATCAGGGTTAACAGTTTGGTTGGGTTCTTTACCCAATACTCGCTTAACAACGTCCTGGACAGCGGGAATTCGAGTAGAACCACCAACTAATACAACTTCGTTGATCGCGCTCTTGTCAACTTTGGCATCACGTAATGCATTTTCTACCGGAATGCGACAGCGATCAATTAAATCAGAACACAGTTCTTCAAACTTGGCGCGAGTTAGTGTTGTATCGAGGTGCTTAGGACCGTCTTGGGTAGCGGTAATAAATGGTAAGTTGATTTCCGCTTGGGTAACACTCGAAAGCTCAATTTTGGCTTTTTCTGCTGCTTCAGTTAAGCGTTGTAGCGCTTGTCTATCCTTGCGCAGATCGATACCTTCGCTTCTGCGGAATTCTTCTGCTAAGTAATCAACGATTTTCTTATCGAAGTCATCACCACCAAGGTGTGTGTCACCTGATGTTGCCATAACTTCAAAGACACCATCACCCACTTCAAGGATGGATACGTCGAAAGTACCGCCACCAAGGTCGAATACTAGGATAGTTTCGTTACTCTTCTTATCAAAACCGTAAGCAAGAGAAGCAGCGGTAGGTTCGTTGATAATCCGCAGTACTTCAATACCAGCAATTTTGCCAGCATCTTTGGTTGCTTGACGCTGTGAGTCGTTGAAGTAAGCAGGAACAGTAATTACTGCTTGGGTAACAGTTTCACCTAAATATTTACTGGCGTCTTCGACTAACTTACGCAGTACTTGCGCAGAGATTTCTTCTGGGGCAAACTGCTTACCAGCACCAGGGCAATCTAACTTGACGTTGCCACTGCTATCGCGCAACACTTTATAAGCAACTTCGGTAGCTTCATTTGTGACTTCATCATATCGACGTCCGATGAAGCGCTTTACCGAATAAAATGTGTTTTCGGGGTTCATCACTGCTTGGCGCTTAGCAATTTGACCTACCAAGCGATCGCCATTCTTCGCAAAGGCAACGACGGATGGCGTTGTCCGAAAACCTTCTGCATTAGCAATAACAGTGGGTTTACCACCTTCCATTACTGCAACACAGGAGTTAGTCGTACCTAAGTCTATTCCAACTACTTTTGCCATTGGGAATCTTGGCTCCGTATAACTACTAAAATGAGGACAAAACTAGAAATTGAACAACTAATTTCTAATCAGCAGTACTTTCCAGTTTCAATACTGATGAATTTATGTACTGATCTATATACTGAGCGTGGCTTGCTACTCTATGAAGGAGGGTTTTCCGAACATATCCAGGACGGTTAAGCCCAAGTGTGTTCATCAACCTCCACGTTTTTAACTGCTGACTGCACTGTGTCTAATGTACGCAAATCAAATCCTTAAAGAATTGGGGCGAACCGTAATTCAGTAGTTGTGTTTGCCGTCAATTATCGCAGGGATATAGGAGCGAGGGACAAGCGAGGGGTATTTTCTGGCGATCGCTTCCCTTGCGTTAGCATCCTCTAATACTAAATTTTCTAAATTCCGGCGGATATGAGCAGACGCAGCAGAAGGGCAGAGTAGACTACACACGAGCTACGAACCAACATTAACTTCTATCCACACTCAATTGAGGTTCTCAAGAATGTGGTTTTAAAGTAATTGAATATTAGTTAATGACTTGCCTCATGAGGATTACAGTTAGTCATTTTTTTGTTTTCTTTTCATTGATTTTTATAATTCAATTTATTTTATGCTTGGCATTTTATGTGAAGTATTTTTCAATAATACTCATCATACCTTTTAATATTTAATAGGACTATTTCTACTGTTAAAATGACACCATTTATCTAGAGAGTGCAAGGGCTTCACTAACTACTCATTGCACTTGTTACTGCTATATGAAATCAACTCAACCCTATCAACCACTACTGTTTCGTATTCTGCATGGACTTACAGGTCTGTTCGTAATTGCTGCAATACTGACGGCTTTCTGGACTTATGATACTTACGATGGACGTTGGGGAAGAATTCCACTTCCCTCCTACAAAGAAATAGAAGGTATACATGGAACTTTTGGGTTATACACCTTACTGATATTTCCTGCATTTGTCTTGTATGCATTTCATCGGGGGCAAAAGCGACTGGTTCAAGCTGATTCGTTTGCTAAATTAACTCAAGTGGGTAAACCAATTTGGTGGTACACTTTGAACCGTTTTACCAATACATTTGCGCTTGTAGCGTTAACATTTGCGCTTTTTAGTGGCAAGATGATGGATTCAGGATGGCTGCCAAGGGGGGAATTAAATCACAGTTGGTACTATGCGCACTTAATTGCGTGGATCGTTATGGTTGTTGCGATCGCACTCCACTTATTGATGAATGCCAGGGTGGGCGGAGTACCTTTGCTACTATCGATGCTAAATTGGCGATTTCGTGACAAAGATAGTCCTACGTTTTGGTCTGCGCATCTTGCGCAATGGTGGTCAAGTTTTCAACAGGGTTCTTGGTCAAACTGGTTTCAATCCGCCTCTGTTTTGACAGTACTGGAATTGGCAATTTTAATAAGTATCGCTGCTGCCTGGATCATTCCATTATTTAAATAACCGCCTACAAAAAATTGGCTTTGGTTTAAGAACAGGAACGAAAGCAGGAGAACTCATTAACCTAGGGATGCGATTGGGAAGTCAAACAGTAGCGATGCTGATAACTATCACTCATCAAATCTTTTGAGGGCGAACCAGAGAAACATTTTAGTATTGAAATCAGCCTAAGCGATGCCAGTGTCATGGAGAAAGCGATCTTACTAATGATTATGACAGAATTGTTTAAAAGGTGAAAAAATGCGATCGCTTTTTAAAATGATTTTCAAAATTTACTAAAAATCCAAATCTAAAATACAGAGAAAATCTTCAATCAAGGTTATTCCTAGGTGCATTGGGTATGGATGAATAATATTTCCTTTCGTAAAGGATGGAGAAATTCTTAAAAAATGTGGTACTCGACAAAGTGCTTTAAGACTATCTTCTGATTGAAGCTATTTGGTATTTAGATCTATCAATTGCGCTCTATCTTGACTTGCTCAGTAACTATCCCGAAAAGTATAACTATCAACCCAGATCAATATCACCTAAACTTTGAATCTGTTCCTCTTCATAACCAGCGGCACGCAAAGGTGCAACAACATCTTGTTGCAAGTCAGGAACGTAACCAGCAATCAAAGTCGCACTTTTGTCAGGAATAATACGGACTTCTCCAATAGACGCAGGTAAAATGCACGACTCTGCACGTTCTAACTTTTCTGTTCCTCCCGTAAACTCTAAGCGTACCGGATTGCCTACATTTGTTAACGTGATACAGCGATGCGAGTGCGATGGTTCGGTCAACGGTTCGCTAAGTAACAAGCGTTCTAAAGCAAAGTATGGTCCTGCACAACAAAAAATACGACGATTTGCGCCTTGTTGTATCTCTAATCCTGAACTGGGATAGGGTTGGTAATGCGATCGCAGTTCATCTAACACCGTATTGATATTCTCATACCACTTTTCCTGACTCAGTGGCTTACCGTACAAATCGGTAGGCATTACTGAATTACCTAAATCGGATGTTTGTTGTACTTCAAATACGAGTGCATCAGGACCAAATGAGTGGATAATTCCTGCGGGGACGTAAACTGTATCTCCAGTTTGAATGGGATGTCGCACCATCACCGAGTCGTAATCTTGCGCAATGAATGCATCAAAGAGTTGTTCGCGAGAAAAATCGGCTTTGAGTCCAGCTAAAACAGTTGCACCAGGTGCAGCCCAGACAATATGCCAAGCTTCAGTTTTACCATTAGGTTCGTTATATACGCGCTTTGCTGTTTCATCATCTGCATGAAGATGCACAGGTAGCATATGCGAAGCATCAAGAAACTTTTCGAGGATGGGAAAGTGCGGGCCACGCCAACCACTACCGACAAGTTCCTCAGGATATTCTAGTACCAGATCGTGTAATGTGCGACCTGCAAAAGCACCATTGGTAACAGTTCCAGTTGTATCTTGATAGTCGCTAATTTCCCAGGTTTCGGCAATGACACCTTCTGGTGGTAAGCAAGGCTTGCCAAGTTTATCAGCGATCGCTCTTTCTCCAAACGCATACTTGCGAATGTGCGTTGTTAATTTAATGGGATACCAATTCATCTCAATCTCCTAAATGATGCCATTGATGTAACGATGGATACAGTAATTGATAGCGTTGCCAAGCTGCTTCTAGAGAGGAATCTGGATTATTTGGTGTTGTGTTCTGTCCAGATGTTTGTGTGGCGATCGCATCTTGCAAGACTCCAATACCCATCCCTGCTAAAATTGCTGCACCGCGTGCGGAAGCGGCTGCGACTGTTGTGGTGTAGAGGGGAACTTGTAAAACATCAGCGAGTAATTGTTGCCACACAGGTTCGAGAGTTCCACCACCAGCTAAGCGTAATTGAGAAACTGTGACGCCTGTGGCTGTAATTGCCTCTAAACCTTGCTTCAAACTAAAAGCAACTCCTTCTAAAGCAGCCCGCATTAGGTGTGCGCGAGTGTGATGTAGCCCTAATCCTACCCAAGCGCCGCGTGCGTGTGGATCGAGGTGCGGAGTGCGATCGCCAGTCAGATACGGTAAAAACGTCAAACCTTCACACCCTGGAGACACTACAAACGCCTCAGCATACACTTGTTCCCAACTGTAATCTAAGATGCCTTTTACCCACTCTAACGCGAGTCCCGCATTTTGAATTGCTGCTAATGTATACCATTGCTGAGGTAGCGCAGCACGATACAGATGTGTACGACCGTGAGGATCGATGATTGGTTGAGAACGTGGTGTAATAATTTGTGCCGCAGAACCTACGGTAAGTTGCACGGTTCCTGGTTGAACTAAATCATTACCTAACGCAGCAGCCGCAGTATCAGCTGCACCTGCAATTACCGAAGTATTGACAATTAGCCCAAGATGTGTAGCAGCTTTTGGTGTTAAATTTCCCGCAAGGCTACTACTTGATGGTAAAAGTTCAGGTAGCCAATCGGAACGTAATTTTAAGGTGGCAATAACATCAAGCGCCCAGCAATCGGAGACAACATCATAAAGCAACGTTCCTGAAGCATCTGAAGGTTCAGCGGCGACTTTCCGTGTTAGGCGCAAGCGTAACCAATCTTTCGGTTGTAGTACCCACCGCGCCTTTGCATAAGTTTCGGGTTCGTATTGACGTAACCATAATAAACTGGCTCCTGCCATACCTGTAGCAATGGGGTTAGCAAGTTTACTGCGAAGATCAGCAGCGAGTCCATCATATTTTGGCAGCATTTCACTCGATCGCGTATCTGCCCAGAGAATCGCCGGACGTAACGGCGTACCTTCACTATCAATTAAAACAACGCCGTGCATTTGCCCAGAAAGTGCGATCGCTTGTATATCTTTGGGATTTTTCACGGCATTTTTAACAGCAATTGCAACCGATTTCCACCAGGCTTCAGGATCAGTTTCCGCCCATCCTGGATATGGTGCATTCACATCGTAAGCACTCGAAGCTTCACCAACTACTGTTCCATCTGTGTCTAAAAGTAATGCTTTAACAGAACTAGTACCTAAATCAATCCCCAGGAGCATGAGATTTGCCTTAGATTGTGGACTACTCGCTACAGGTAATGGGTAACGGGTAACTGGTCATTGGCAAGAATCATCCGTGACCTATTACCCGTCCTCAAAAGGTGTAATCTTAATTATGCATATCTCAAAAGATTCAATTTATCTTGCCAGCTGCACTATCAAAGTGTTAGCGCTTTCTAGAACGTCTCCGCAGACGATCGATTGTGACCGCAAAGATAATGACTAAACCTTTGACGACGAGTTGCCAGAAAAACGACATATTCAGCAGCGTCAAACCGTTGTTAAGAACAGCGATGATCAACGCGCCTACCAAAGTGCCGAAAATCGTACCAATACCGCCAGAGAAACTCGTACCGCCTAAAATAACAGCCGCGATCGCATCGAGTTCATAGCCATTTCCCAGCATTCCCGTGGCACTGTAAAGACGGCTAGCACTCATAACGCCTGCTAAGCCTGCGAGCAAGCCGCTGACACCATAGACAAATAACAATACTCGATTGACCTTAATACCTGTCAGCCTAGCCGCTTGCTGATTACCGCCCACAGCATAAATTTGTACGCCTAAGACTGTACGGCGGAGGATAAACCAGCTAACAAACACTGCTAGCAGGGCAATCACAACTAACCAGGGTAATGGTCCTAAATAGTTGTTACCGATCCACGCAAAATTGAGATTGCGATTGATAACTGTTGTGCCATTTGCTACCAAGTAGGCAACACCTCGTAGAGCCGTCAATGCACCTAAAGTGACAATAAACGGCGGTAAATCCAAAAAGGCAATTAATGCACCGTTTAATAAACCTAAACCTAAGCCTGTCAAAAGTGCCGCTGGAACTGCAAACCATCCGATTCCTGGTAGAAGTGATGCCAAGACTCCGACTACGGCAGAAACTCCTAAAATCGAGCCAATCGATAAGTCAATCCCGCCCGTTAAAATGACGAACGTCATCCCCGTTGCTAGCACGATATTGATTGATGCTTGCCGGAGAATGTTAACAATATTACCAGGGGTGAGAAAGTTAGGAGTAAGGAAAGTAAATAGAATGCCAATCAGTAACAGAATTGGCAGAATTCCTGCTACTTGAAGTAAATTATTTGTCGATCTGCGTCCACCGACTGGAGAGCGATCGCGTGTCTTTGTTCTAACAGGTCTTGCTGTTTGACTCATATTCCTACCTCGGTTGCTCCGGTGGCGTAAGCCATAATGTTTTCTTGAGTAATGTCTGTACCAGTAAGTTCACCTTCTAAGCGCCCTTCGCGCATGACTAAGACGCGATCGCTTAATCCAATAATTTCGAGCAATTCACTCGAAACCATCAAAATAGCCATGCCTTGCGCGGCTAAATCGCTAATAATTCGGTAAATTTCGCTTTTTGCCCCAATATCTACACCCCGCGTCGGCTCATCGAGTAGCAAAACTTTAGGATTAATCGCTAGCCAGCGCGCTAGCAACAACTTTTGCTGATTTCCACCCGATAAATCGAGCGCTCGATTTTCTAAACTAGCTAAGCGGATATTAAAGTCATCTACGGCTTTTGAGGCAACTGTCCCTAGTTTTTTAAAGTTAAGTAAGCCGGAATTAGCATTGCGCTTGAGGATATTGAGCACAATATTCTGACGACAACTCATCTCTAAAAATAAACCTTGGTCTTTGCGGTCTTCTGGTACATAGGCAATTCCCGCTGCGATCGCATCACTCGGTTTATCGATTCTCAGCGGTACGCCGTTCAAAAACACTTCACCACTTGCTTTAGGGTCAGCACCAAAAATCAACCGCGATAGTTCAGTCCGACCTGCACCCACCAATCCTGCTAGCCCGATAATTTCACCAGCATGAAGTTTAAGACTTGTTGGCTGTATCTTTCGTCCGTCACTTAAATTTTTGACCTCCAAGACGACAGAACCAAGTTGTTTTTCTGGACGTCGTTCAAACAAGTCTTTAACAGGTCTACCCACCATCATCTGTACTAATCGCTCGGAAGAGATTTCCTCGCGCGTTAGACTACCAACGTACTCACCATCGCGTAGCACGCTGATTCGATCAGCCAAAGCGTAGATTTCTTCCATGCATGGCTAATGTAGATAATGGCAATGCCATCAGCACGCAGTTTGCGAATCAATTCAAACAAACGTTCAGTTTCGCGGTCTGATAAGGCTGCTGTTGGTTCATCCATAACAAGGATGCGGCTATTATCTTTCAGCGCCCGCGCAATTTCAACTTGCTGTTGTTCTGCAATCGAGAGACTAGAAACAACATCATTTGGTCCAAAACTTGCTCCCAAGCTGTTAAGTACCTGTGCGGCTTCTTGGTTCATGCGATCGCGATCGAGTAAATATCCCTTGGTAAACTCGCTACCCATGAAAATGTTTTCAGCCACAGTTAAATTGGGTGCAACGTTGAGTTCTTGGTAAATCAACGCAATACCTGCTTGTCTTGCGGCTTTGGGGTCAGAAATTTTAACCGTTTCGCCGTTGATCCGAATCTCGCCTTCATCGTTTTCGTAAGCCCCCGCGAGAATCTTCATCAGCGTACTTTTACCCGCGCCATTTTCACCCATCAGCGCATGAACTTCGCCTGGATACACACTCAAGTCAACGTTGCTTAGTGCTGATACACCATGAAACTTCTTTGAAATGCCGCGCATTTCGAGTCTGGGAATTGTGGAAGATTGAGTTGCTGTCATGGCAGTAATTTTTTAGTATGTAGCAGATGCCCTACGACTGAAGTCGGGGCTATCTAAGCGAGTGTAACTTCGTACACTAAAATGAGACTTTTGTCAGTAAGTTCACGGAGGTGGACTTTGTTTATTCGCTCAGACCAAACAAGATTTTTATGAGTAATTACACGGAGGTAGACAAAGTTCATTTAGGTGCGAATTTATTCGCTCAGCATTCACGCAAGAGGTCTATTGTGTCCAACCTGCGTAATCTTTCACGTTCTCTCGCGTAATCAATCTGACTGGAATCAAGATGTTAGGATCTTTAGGCTTTTTCCCGTTGAGGATATCGTTGCCTACCTGAACTGCTGTTTGGGTCATGCCCAAAGGATCTTGAGCAGCTGTCGCCACAAATATACTACTAGGGTCTTCGATCGCATCTTTGGCTTCAGGCGCGCCGTCTACGCCAACAATGAAAAATTCGTTACGTTTGGCTTGCCTTGCGGCTAACTCTGCACCTACTCCGGTCGGATCGTTAATCGCAAACACGGCATCGATTTGTTTAAACGAAGTTAGTAGGTCGGTCATTACCCTCAAACCACCATCTCTGCTACCTTCAGCGTTTTGGTCTTGAGAAAGTATTTTGATGTTAGGGTAATTAGCAAAGCTTTGTTCGCAACCCTGAACGCGGTCAATAACTGATTTAACAGGTGGACCATTGATAATAACAACATTACCTTGCCCATTCAGGCGATCTGCAATGTATTGACAGCTAATTTGTCCTGCTTGCAAATTGTTTGAGGTGACGGTAGCATCTACACCACCTTCCGCGCCTGTATCAACTGCAATCACGGTAATGCCAGCTTCTTTTGCTTTTGTCACCGCAGGCGCAATCCCTGCACTATCACCAGCATTTAGTAAGATTAAGCTTGTGTTAGCAGCGATAAAGTTTTCCATCTGGTTAAACTGCAAGTTCAGATCGTACCCGCTAGAAACAATTGTGGTGCGCACGCCTTCTCCACCAATTCTTCTTGCTTCCGACTCAGCGCCTCGCCCCATAAGTACAAAGAATGGATTACCAAGATCGCCTACTGTTAAAGCTACTGATTGCAGTTTTGAATTTGGATTCGTTTGCGACTGGGTTGTATTATTTTGCGAAGGTGAGCAAGCAACAAGTACGGTACTTGCCACACTTAGAAATCCTAAGCTAAGCGCAATTTGCTTCACTGCAATATCTCCTTATTCGTTAAGGACACTCCTTTTTCTAAGGCGCTAATCATTAAACTCAATTCAAATGCGATCGCTACTTTTTTCACTTCTGTCTCCACCAAATCATGTATGGATGAGTCAGAATATTGACCTGCGGTTGCTGCCACTGTTGATAAAATTGCCTATCAAACTCATAGCTCGATATTGTCAAAAAGTGTTACTATTTCCACTTTTCAGATTGCCTTTTGTCTTGCTTTAGTGTTCAAACTTTACTTTTTCTTAAGTTGCTGCTCTTTGAAAGTGCCACATCACTTAAGACAATATTGTTTCTTTTTTCAAAATTAATTTTTATGGCTAAAGTAGACAAATGGATGATAAAGAGTGTAATTAGTTCACTACTTTGATCATTATTGCAGGCTTTTCTTTGATTAACTCTCCATCTTTTAATTATGATCCCTGAGATAATTACTGTATATCTATCTGACAGCTTATATCCTAGGGATCAACAAATTTAGCACAAAAAGTAGTATAATAATCTATTAAATTATATTAACTAATTACAGGTAATTAGTGTTAACAAACCGCAACAAAAACCAATTTTTAAACTAGAGTAATTCTACTCAATTAATACTTTTAAGTGCAGTATAAATTGCTGTAAAACGCTGAAATGCGTCAGTGTAAACTGGATAAGAATTGGGCTGAGTGTATTCTTCAATTGCAGGTAAAAGCTGAAAAACTGTTTCTAAATTCGGGTAAACATCACAGCCAACCAAAGCTAATAACGCCGCGCCATATGCCGCACCTTCTGTTAATACCGGTTTGGCAAGATTAATACCAAGCACATCCGTAATAATTTGTAACCAAAGCGCCGATCGCGAACCACCACCCGTGGCGACAAGTTCATGAATTGGTGCGATCGCCTTTGGCGCTGCGCTGCGCGCAATCGCCTCTATCACCTCTAACGCCGCACGTAAACTGTACGCAACGCCTTCGAGTACCGCCCGCGTCATTTCTGCTTTGCTATGCGCTAAAGAGAGATTCAGCCAAGCACCACGCGCCTCAGAATCAAGAAAAGGACTGCGTTCGCCTGCCAAATGCGGTAAAAATATCACACCACCTGAACCAGGAGGCGCACTACTCGCCCACTCCGTCAACTCGTCATAGCTAAAATCAGGGAAAAAAGTATCGCGATACCAGCGTAACGAACCACTTGCTGCTAATGTGACACCTAACAAGTGATAACTACCATCAGCATGACAAAATAAATGGACTCGTCCTTCGGGTTCAGGAATAGGTTGCGACAAGGGAACAAAAATAACTCCTGAAGTGCCAATACTGAGACTACCGCGATCGCAATTTGTACTAGAAATTCCTAAACCAATCGCCGCAGCTGCGTTGTCACCACCACCAGCAATAATCGGTAAACCTGCGGGTAAACCAGTCATACTCGCAATTTCCGGTGTTAATTTTCCGACAACCGCAGTCGAGGTAATAACTTGAGGAAACAACTGCGGATTAAGATCGAGGGCAGTGAGAATGTCTAAATCCCAAGTGCGATCGCCTAAATTTAAACATCCCACCCCCGAAGCATCTGATGGTTCCGTGGCGATTTCCCCTGTTAATACGTATCCCAAATAGTCTTTCGGTAAGAGTACATGATGCATCTGACTAAACGCCTGCGGTTCCGATTCACGCAACCACACAATCTTGGGTAATTGAAAGCCTGTAATTGCGGGATTTCCTGTGCGTTGAATCAATTCTTGTCGGGGAACTATCGTTTCAATCGTCGTAACCGCTTTACCAGTACGTTGATCGTTCCACAAAATTGCTGGTCGAAGCACATTTCCTCCTGCATCAAGAGGAACCATCCCATGCATTTGCCCCGATAATCCTAAACCAACAATCTGGTAATCTTTCAATTGCTGAACTACCTCAGTCAAAGCCTGAAAAGTTGCTGCAATCCAATCATCGGGGTTTTGCTCTGTCCACCCAGGATGCGGTGTGAGTAATCGATAGCTACGCGTTGCTTGGACGGCGATCGCACCTTGAAGATTCACTGCAACAACTCCCACACCACTAGTACCAAGGTCGATTCCTATCACAACATAATTACTGTTAACCAAATTTAAAGTCATTTGTTCTTCACTTGCGTTATTTGATAAATAGAGCAGCAACCTCAACCCTAGCAATCCTCATTGTGCGTGAAGAATCTCTCTTAATTTCCCTTCCTCTGTGTTCTGTGCGCCCCTGCGGTAGACTGCGGCAAATCGCTACGCGTTTACGTTACAAATGTTACAACGCAGATAGAATTGCTATAAGCATTCATAACTCACAATTAACAATTAAAGATTAATCTTCAAATAAGTAACCCTCTACCCCTATGAATCCTCGTGTCCTCGTCTTCGGTAGTATAAATATGGACTTAGTTACCAAAGTTCCGCACTTACCTATTCCTGGCGAAACTTTATTAGGTCATAGTTTTGCGACTGTGCCTGGAGGAAAAGGCGCGAATCAAGCGGTAGCAGTGGCGCGCTTAGGAGTACCTACAGCAATTGTGGGACGCGTGGGAAAAGATCAATTCGGGCAAGAGTTACTGCGAAATCTGCAAAGCGATCGCGTTCAAACTGATGGTGTATACATTGATCCGTCAAATACTTCAGGAGTTGCAGTCATTGCAGTAGACGACAATGCCGAAAATCATATTATCGTGATTCCTGGTGCCAACGGCAATGTTGGTGAGGAAGATATCAAACGTCTCACACAGCAGCTATCAGCAGCAGTCTTGCTATTACAACTAGAAGTTCCACTTTTCGCGGTACAAAAAGCAGCACAAGCAGCACAACAAACAGGTGTTAAAGTCATTTTAGACCCAGCGCCAGCACCTACTGAGCTACCATCAGAACTTTATCCGGTAGTTGATATCATTACACCGAATGCAGTAGAAGCAGGACAATTAGTAAATTTTCGAGTCGATAGTCTTGAAAGCGCCGAAAAAGCGGCATTAGTACTACAGCAACGTGGTGTCAAAACAGCAATTATCAAGTTAGGTGCTAAGGGCGTTTTCTGTGCCACCCCAGATGAAACCTTTTTTGTTCCTGCTTTCTCTGTAAAAGCTGTAGATACCGTTGCAGCAGGAGACGCATTTAATGGTGGACTAGCAGCCGCGTTATCTCAAGGATACTCGCTTCGCGAAGCCGTTGTATGGGGCGCGGCAACTGGTGCGCTGGCAACGACCAAGTCAGGCGCACAATCCTCATTACCTACACGCGAGACAGTTGAAGCTTTTCTCCAAGAACACGAACGAAATTAACAAGTCACAACAAGATCGCTCCACAACTGCGATCAAACAACACAGAGGTTGCTTGTTTTAAACTTTAAAATTTAGGTAGTAGTTCACGCTTTTTACAAACTTCTTCAATATAAACATCTTTGTATTGATTTTTAATCATCTAAAGAATAGAAGGTAACTACAATAAATATTTCACCAAAGAAAACATTTGAGGAATGATTAGCTTTTATGAGACACCATTAATTCAAAAAACATTGGTGTGTTATTTCAACTATTACAAGAATCTTCAAAAGCAGGTCAGCAATATGGAATAGAAGCTGTTACACGAGCTATCAAGATAGAAGCAGCAGGCTATATACGTTAATATAACCGTCTCAAATTGTTCGCGATATAATCTTTTTTCTTGGTGTGCTTTATGTACTACTCTAATGGAAAGCTACGCCCATGTGGTTCGTTTCAAAACAGATTTTTAAAAGACAACAACTGTCAAAAAAATCAGAGTAACTTTATGCAATCTGCAAGCTAGATTCAATTTCTTCAGATTTAGCTTCATAATCTACTAGCTGCACGATCGCTTGATCAATGACTTCTAACCCTTGATCGACAGTTTCAATTACACTCAACAATCCACGTAACTCCGCCGCACCTGTAAAGCCTTTCGCGTACCATGTCATATGCTTGCGGGCTTGTCGGACACCGCGATCGCCTTTATATTCCCATAAAGCTTGGAGATGTTCTCGCGCACATTGCAACCGTTCTACAGGCGTTGGTGGTGGTAACTCTTGCCCAGTTTTGAGAAAGTAATCAATTTCCCCAACTAAAAACGGATAACCTAGCGTTCCTCGCGAACACATAACCCCATCCGCACCTGTTTGTTCCAAGCAGCGTACTGCAGCTTCTACTGAGAAAATATCACCGTTGGCAATGACTGGAATCGACAAAACTTCCTTAACACGCGCAATCCATTCCCAACGTGCGGAACCATTGTAACCTTGAGCGCGGGTGCGACCGTGGACTGTAATCATCTGCGCCCCAGCGTCTTCCATGCGCTTAGCAAAGTCGAGAATTGTAATTTCTTTATCAGTCCAACCAATGCGAGTTTTTACTGTCACAGGGACATCCACCGCCTTAACGACAGATCGCACAATTTCTTCTGCAACTTCCGGTTGACGCAACAATGAAGAACCACCACCGTTTTTGGTGATTTTATTCACTGGACAACCCATATTAATATCTACAGTGTCTGCGCCTTCCTCTACTGCCATCACCGCTGCTTCTGCCAAGAAATCTGGGCGACAATCGAATAGCTGAATACTAATCGGTCGTTCGTTCGGATCGACTTCCATAATTATGGGCAACTCTTTAACGTAATGCAGCCCTGTCGCGTTTACCATCTCGGTGTACATCATTGATTCGGGTGCATAACGCCGCACCAACCGCCGAAATACCAAATCAGTGACACCAGATAAAGGCGACTGCAAAACACGGCTTTTAACTGCGAGTGAACCGATTTGCAGTGGTGTGGCAAGTCGAACTTGTAAGTTGGGAGACAGCGCGATCATAAATACAAAAAACTATTGCGATGAGCACTGAGTAGAACTTCACTATCTTAACGATAATTACAAAGCGATTAACTACTAGCTGTTAATACTAATTGAGATGGGTTTATTCTTACACCGATCCTACTCCTGTTTTTACTCTTAAGGTGAGTTCAGCTGTTTAAAGGCGACGTGTTCTTCAAAGTTTCCGACTACTAAAAGGCGATCGCCTGCTTCTAAAGTCATTTCACCTGTAGGATAGCGATAAAGTTGCTTATGACGTTCAATTGCCATAATCGTCACTCCTGTTAAGCGCCGAATGTTAGCTTTAGCAAGGCTTTGCCCTAACAATGGAGAATTTTCGTCCAGGACATACCAGTGTCTTTTTAGTCCTTCAATAACGGTTTCTAAATCTGCTGCTCCCCAATACTCCGACCGTTCTGGTAGAATATCGCGATATCGTCCGTTCCGATAGCGCGTGACAACCTGCTGTACTGCGTACGGTGAATCTCCGAGTTTTAAAAGCAGATGTGCGCCCATCTCCAAAGAAGCTTCAAATTCAGGCTGCACAACTTCCTGCGCACCTAACTGGTAGAGTACATCTATTTCGTCCTTAACGTGGGCGCGGACAGTGATATCTAAATCAGGTGCAATACTTAAGGCTCGTTTCAAGGTTAATCGCGTTGCCATCGGATCGGGAAGTGCGATCGCCATTGCCTTTGCTTGACGGAGATTGGCTTTTTCTAAAACTAATGTACTCGCAGCATCACCATACAAATAGACTATTTCGCGTCCTCGTAAAGTTTGCAGTGTTGCTTCGTTATTATCGATGACTAAAATCTGATGACCTTGAAAATACAACATTCGCACGAGCGTTTGTCCAACTCTGCCATATCCTGCCACGACGATATGATCGATAAGTTTTTCTTCAATATCAATAAAATGCGGCGGGTGATTCAACCGCAGACGCGAATTCATCTTTACAAAACGCTCTAACCAGATTAAGAAATATGGTGTTGCTTTTAATAAGAAAGGTGCAAGTAACAAGGTGGCTGCTGTTGTGCCTACTGTTAAACCATAAAGTCTTGCCGTGAAAAGTCCTGCACTTTTTGCAACACCTGCCAACACAAAAGAGAATTCACCAATTTGGTTAATCCCAATACCAACCGTTAACGCAGTTTTCAGCGGATAGCCGAATAGCATGACGATGAGGGTTGCGATCGCGGCTTTCCCTAACATTGTCACCGCAACCAGTCCCAACAAAACCCAAATATTCGCAAGTAGAAAACCTGGATCGATTAAAAGTCCAATCGATGCAAAAAACAACGTAGCGAAAATATCCCGCATTGGGATCACGCGATCAAGTGCATGATCGGCATACTCCACATTAGAAATCATTAACCCAGCAACAAATGCTCCCATCGCAATCCCCAAGCCGATCGCAGAGGTAAATAACGCAATTCCCAAGCAGAGCAAGACAATGCCTAGTATAAATAAATCTTGAGAACCACTTTGAGCAAGCAGCCGAACTGAGAACGGGATAAACCATTTTCCGGCAATAATTGCCCCGCCAACAAACAGTAAAGCTTTGAACAGCGCGGCGATTAATGCAAAACCGACGACATCTGGAGGTTGAGTTAGCGCTGGAAGAACTGCTAGCATCAAGCCTAAGCTAAGATCTTGCACGATCAAAATTGCTAGCATGACTTGTCCGTGAGCAGTTTGAACTTCGTTGCGTTCAATCAGACTTTTGAAGACAACCGCCGTTGAGGATAGCGAAATAACAGCCCCTAAAAAAACTGCTTTGGGAAGTGTACTCACCCACCCCGTCAAGTAAGCAAGTCCGCCTCCGAGGAGAATTGTCAAGATGATTTGCAGCGTCCCACCGCCCAGGGCGATCGCACGAACTCGCAACAAGTCTTTAAGCGAAAACTCTACACCTAAAGCAAACAGCAGCAGCGCCACTCCTACTTCAGATAACACCTCAATATCACCTTCTAAGGTGACTAAATTGAATCCCGCAGGACCTACGACCACGCCACCGATGAGGTATCCTAACAACACAGGTTGTCGCAGCCGATTTGCGAGATATCCTCCTGTTGCAGCAGCACCCAACACCGTCACCATTTCGACAAGCAGCGTTAAGTTAGCCATTGACTCGCTTTCCTCATTATTTCCTACAGCGTATAGTTGCAGCGGTACAAATAGCTTAAGGTTAGAAAATTTCTTAGGAATCTAGAAGTTGCGTACTGTTTCTACGGGAGACAATTTATACAAGTTGAGCAGGTAGAAAAATTTAGCAGCGATCGCCGATAAGAACAGGAATTGGTACCAAATTTCTTACGAAATGCAGCACTAAATGATGTTGTACTTGTGTAGCCAACGGCTTTAGCTGCTTTAACTTGCTTACAACAATTGTTGCGTTTGATTGACAAAGACTTTACGCTGTAGTTTGTTCATTCTTAATAGGTGCATACCTAACTAACCAACGATGCAGCGCCAACACGATAAGAGCAAGCGGTATCATCAACATAGGAATAATTTCTAAACCCGCCTGATCTGCAATCCAACCAAGAACAGTTGGTATAGTCGCTGCACCCAAACTAGCAACGCTAGTGACAAATCCGATCGCAGCTGGCACCATAGTAGTAGCAACACGTCGCGGAATCAACCAAATTGTTGCTGGAAAAATTGCAGCAAGGGCAAAACCAATCAGCGGTAAGCTCAATAATTGATTTGGCAGTAACCACCAAGCAAATAACCCTGCCAATAGTAACCCAATAGAAAAATCCATTGTGCGGATTGCGCCTAGACGTGCCACAAAACGCCCCATCACCAAACGTCCAATCGTGAGTCCTAACCAATAAGCAGTGACGCTATAACCAGCAATGACTTCCGGTGTTCCGCGACTTAAACTTTGGACACTGTAAGCCCAGTTACCTAAAGATGCTTCTGTGCCAACATAGACTAGCAACAATATCCCTGCAACTAATACTGCAGGTGTCCGCAGTGCCAGTTTTAGACTTGTCTTAGCATCAGCATCCTGCGTGGTGACACGTGTATTCATTGATTTATAGTCGAATACTACTGCCCACAACATGCCAAGAATAGTAATTCCGACAATTCCAGCAATGTGCAAATAAATCCGTCGCCAGTCCATTCCAAACGCAAGGAGTGTTGTTGCTAAAGCAGGACCAAGTAATGCACCAACACCATAAAATGCATGTAACACACCCATCACATTCGCATTGCCTTGATTAGCAATGTATGTATTAATTCCCGCGTCAATCAGTCCAATTCCTAATCCGAGCAGCGTTCCTGCTGCAACCATAATATGCCAACGTGGAGCGATCGCATAAATTACCAAAGCACTCGTCAACGTCATCGATGCTATAAGTAACATCCGCGCCAATCCGATGCGACTAGCCAGCAAACTACTTGAAATTGCTGCAACTACGTAGCCACTCACTTGGCTAAGAAACAATAGCGTTACCGTCGCTGGAGTTAAGTTATAAGCTGCCAAAATAGAGGGCAATAAAACTCCTAACCCTCCTTCTGCAATACCAATAGCAATAAAAGCGTAAAATGCAAGCGCAATACCTATCCAAGCTGAAGCAATCATACAATTTTAGATTTTAGATTTTGGATTGAAGCGCTATACAACAAGCTTCACGAGTCAATATTGAGATATCATGGACACAATTCAAGCTCACTACATATCTATTCACTAGCCACTAGCCGCTAGCCTCACTAGCCACTAGTCACTCAATTCACCAAATTTTCTTCAAGTTCAATTCAAATCCTGGTAAAACATCCTCACCAGACACTGTTGTGGGTGAGTGCAATACCTCTACATCAGTAGTTGGACGATAAATTTCTACTTGCTTAGTTTTAGGGTCTATTAACCAACCTAAGCGAACGCCATTATCAATATACTCCTGCATTTTTGCTTGTAACTTGTCTAGCAAGTCACTACTTGAACGTAATTCCACGACAAAATCAGGTGCTAGGGGCGAAAATTCTTCTTGTTGCTGAAAGTCAGTTAAAGTTTCCCAGCGTTCATTACTTACCCAAGAAACATCTGGAGATTTCACCGCACCATTAGGTAAAGTAAAGCCAGTGGAGGAATCGAAAACAATACCCAAACCTGTGCGATCGCTCCAATTCCATAGTTGAGCATTAATTCCAGCATTTTGTCTACCTGTCCAAGGGTATGTTGGCGGCATAACAACAACTTCTCCAGTCGCAGTACGTTCCAGCTGCAAATGTTCATTAGCTTGGCAAAGTTCTACAAATTCTTTTGCTGTCAAACGGGGAATTTTCAGCGTAATAGTATTCATAACGATTAGGATAAGGTTGCCTTTGCTACCTTCTATAACTTAGTGTAGAAGCGAAAGTTACCGAGTGACAGAACTGACTTTTCACGCCTGTAGAACTAGATCAACTACGGCAGCAAGAACGCCAGGAAAAAGAAGCCCCACTTTTATAACCCGAATACGAATCACAGCGGTATCAAGTGCTAGCAAGATTATGAGAAAGGCGTATCAATCAAGAACAGGTGTAATGTCATTAGCTAAACAAATTGATACTTAGAAAAAACAGCAGCTTGCCCCCAGCTTTGGTTTTCGTCATCAATAACATTCCAAATAATGCCGTCTTCGATCCGAAATCGCTTGCCAGTTTTTGAAATGCGGACACCAGAATAATGACAAAAGCCCTTATTGGTTGTTTCTGCGAGTAAGCGATCGCGTTCCTGCTGTACCATCTGTTCCGCAGATTTGCGCGAAGGCATTTGCGTAAACTCTTCCCAAGAAAACTCCCACAGTATCAACGCCTGCTGATTGCCATAGTTAAAAATTGGATCGGATTCTGTACCATGCGAAACCAAAACAAACGGTGCAGTAAACAAAGCCTGAGCAATTTCTACTGGCGTTCCGATTGTATCTAGCAATGCATTGCCCATCCAGTACTCAAAGCTGTACAGTAAACGCTGACTTTGACAGATAACTTCTTTGTGCTGCCAAACAAACATAAGTGCGTGGGTAAAAATAAATGTAACTAAAAGGCTGGTAATTATTAGCAATTAGCAATTAGCCATTAGCTTTTATTGAGCTAACTGCTTTGCGATTACCATTACCTATTACCTATTACCGAATTTTCCTCAATGTCCCAATAATTTATCACGCAAATGCTTAATGCGATCGCGATACTTTGCTGCTTCCTCAAACTCTAAATTCTTCGCTGCTTCTTTCATTTGGGCTTCTAGTTGCGTAATCAATTCGGGAATATTTGCTAGCGGTAAATCATCTGCTTGTTCGTAAGCTTCTTCAAGTTGTTGCGAGTTCAAGCGTCGCGATACTTCCAAAAACGACAAAATGGCATTATTCGTGCGTTTAACAATCGGTTGTGGTGTAATTCCGTGTTTCTCGTTGTATTCTAACTGAATTGCCCGTCGGCGTTCGGTTTCATCAATTGCCTTAATCATGCTATCTGTAAGATTATCCGCATACAGAATTGCTTGTCCTCTAACGTGACGTGCTGCTCTACCAATAGTTTGAATCAGCGATCGCTCTGCACGCAAGAAACCTTCTTTATCTGCATCTAAAATCGCCACTAAGGAAACTTCAGGTAAATCCAATCCTTCCCGTAATAAGTTCACTCCGACTAAAACATCAAAATTGCCTTGACGCAACTCTTGCAAAATCTCGATCCGCTCAATTGAGTTAATTTCTGAATGCAGATACCTGATCCGAATTCCTTGATCTTGCATATATTCAGTTAAGTCTTCTGCCATGCGCTTCGTCAAGGTTGTGATCAAAACCCGTTCGCGGCGATCGATGCGTTCTTTCACTTCTGCTAAAAGATCGTCAATTTGCCCTTCAGTAGGACGCACATAAATTTCCGGATCGACAACACCTGTAGGACGAATCACCTGTTCAACAACTCTACCTTCTGATAGTGCTAATTCCCAATCGCCTGGTGTTGCAGAAACAAAAATACACTGATTCACTTTTGACCAAAACTCGTCCGCTTTCAACGGGCGGTTATCTGCTGCGCTTGGTAAGCGAAAACCATGCTCAACAAGTACCTTTTTCCGCGCTTGGTCGCCATTATACATGCCACGAATTTGCGGAACTGTGACGTGCGATTCATCTACTACGAGTAACCAATCATCCGGAAAGTAATCGATCAAACATTCTGGTGGTTCTCCTGGTTGACGCCCTGCTAAGTGACGCGAATAGTTTTCGACACCATTACAGTAACCAACTTCGCGCAACATTTCTAAGTCGTAGCGCGTCCGCTGATCTAATCGTTGGGCTTCTAGTAGTTTACTGGCTTGCTCTAATTCAGCTTTTTGCTGTTTCAGTTCAGCTTCAATAGCATCACACGCGGCTTCTAAACGTTCTTCTGGAGTCACAAAGTGTCGCGCTGGGTAGATATTAACCGCAGACAAACTTTGAATAATTTCGCCTGTTACCGGATCGACGTAGCGAATTGCATCAATTTCATCACCAAAAAACTCGACGCGAATAATCCGATCTTCGTACGCCGGACCAATTTCTAAAACATCCCCCCGCACTCGAAAGCGTCCTCGCCCCATTTCAACATCGTTGCGGCTGTATTGTACCGTTGCCAAATCGCGGAGAATCTGTCTTTGGTCAACTTCCATCCCCATTTTCAAGGGAATTGCCGCTTTGAGATACTCCGAAGGAATTCCTAAACCGTAAATACAGCTAATTGAGGCGACGACAATCACATCGCGGCGTTCAAATAGCGATCGCGTTGCGGAGTGCCGTAACATATCAATTTCATCGTTGATTGAAGCACTCTTTTCAATGTAAGTATCTGTAACGGGAATATAAGCTTCTGGTTGATAGTAATCGTAGTAACTGACAAAATACTCTACTGCATTGTCAGGAAAGAACTCGCGTAGCTCATTACACAGTTGGGCGGCGAGAGTTTTATTGTGTGCAAGTACTAGTGTTGGTTTCCCAATGTTTTCAATAACTGATGCAACAGTGAATGTCTTTCCGGTTCCTGTTGCGCCGAGTAAGGTTTGATGGTGGTGTCTCTGTTTGATTTGTTGAGTGAGTTGTGCGATCGCGCGGGGTTGATCGCCGGTTGGTTGAAATGGTGCTTGGAGAGAAAATTGCATGATCGTACACTGCGACTCCCTTTACTTATCTTTACATATTTAGATTTATTTATGCATACCATGTGAACTTATTTAGACCTAAAAAATGCTTTTTCCAGTAAACTCAAAAGCAATCACAAAAAACAATTTTTCTATTTAACTTAAAATGTCATCTCAAGGATAAAACTATGAGCGTTAGCAGCATTGGTAAAGTAGATGCAATCAATAAATCAACTGATTCTACTCCAGAAAACACGTCACAAGTTGTCACACTAGCGGTTTCAACATCTTCTAGCGTTCAGACAAGCCCATTGCCTGGCGATCGCCCTATCACTGCTAGCACCTTTGAAATTAGTGATACTGTCAATCTACTAGGGATACGTCCAATTGCTGCCAGTGAAATACAAGTTTCTGATACTATAAATTTGCATGGTATTCGTCCAATTGCTGCCAGCGAATTACAAGTTTCTAAAACAGTAACAACATTTGGTATTCGTCCGATTGCTAGCAATAAAATAGAAAAAATTGATGAGCTGATAGGGTATCTAGATTAGCACAAAAGTATTTAATTTAATTGTGGTTTTGATAGCTGGTTGTTTTTAAACACTAGTTTTTTTGTATCTCAATTGTGATTCTCTTCATTTAGACATAGTAGTAAACACACTTTAGTTTTTATCTTTCTTTATAGTGAGAAGCTTAATATGTCTTCTGACAGAAGTCTGTAGTGTAGCGTTTCGGATAAGTTGTAAACGTAAGCACAAACAAACTTCAAGGTTGCTGGACAACACGGTAAGTTTGTTTAGGAACAAGGAGAAGAAAAATGAGTTTAGAAGATAGAGCTAAAGCTACAGGTAAAAATATCGAAGGTAAAGCTCAAGAAGCCTGGGGTAACGTTACAGGAGATCCCGAAGATAAAGCAGAAGGTAAAGCAAAGCAAGCAGAAAGTGAAGTCCGTCACGGTGTAGAAGACGTAAAAGATAACGTCAAAGAAAAGCTTGACTAGTTGCTAATTAATTCAGTTAAAAGGTCTAGTTATTCTAGACCTTCATCATTTATAAAGCTTTATAAATTCGGAACAAAATAAGCAATTGAGTTTTGCAATGTAGTCAACGGGAGGAAAGTTAAAGTGGATTTTATGCAGAGATTTCGTAAAGTTCTGACGGCGTTAACTTTAGTGTTAGTTCTTACGATGTCTGTCGCTTGTAGTAGTGCTGTTAATGCTAAAGCACCAACCACAAGTTTACCACCAGCCGCAGACACAACTGGTAACTATGCTTTACTAGAGCGTGGCAACACAACTGCCGGACAAGACTTTGGCAATTGGGTTATCCAGACAGCGAGAGGTTTAGTTCAGGATGCGTATGTACGCGATCAAAATAAACTGGGCGTTGTCATTACTCCACAAGTACGTCCTAATGAAGTCAGACCTTTAGCTAAGTCATTGCTTCAAGGATTCCATCGGACTTTTCCCAATCAAGACTTAAAGGTTTTGATGTATGCTCCTGACAAAAAGCTCATTCTGACTGCTGATTACGATATTCAGTCGAATCAAATTAAATATCAGTAACAAGTTAGACAAGCAAGACTCAGCTTGAAAATATGAGCAAAACTAGCTGAGTTCACTAAGTTGACAGCACAACGCTACAACGATCAAGCAAGGAGAGGAAAAATGTATAACAACGAACAATATAAGCGCCAAATTATGAACGACTTGGCGCAAGGTGATACGGAAACAATGGAAGACGTATCAAGTGATGAGCGTCAATACGAAAACTTTGATGATTTTGCTCAGCGTTCATCTCAAGCAGAGCGTCGCCAATTATTTGGTAAATCATTGCATCCAGAGCGGATTCCTCCCAGCCAAATGGAACCAGAGTTGAAACAAGCGATCGCCCAAATTAAGCCTAATGAGAGAGACGACGTTGCTCGTGCCTTCTTTAAGCACCTCAAAGAAAGAGGATTAAGCGATCGCCAACTCGAACAACAGCTAGCACTAGGGACTCACAATCCCAATAAGATGAGCGCAGATGATGTAAGTAAGCTGGCATCTTTTGTTTACCACAATCATCCTGATATCTTCCAGGAAGTTATGGCAGAGCAACCAGGTATCATTAAATTCCTGAGTAATCCTGTTGTTGCTGCTGTTTTGGGAATTGCCGCAGCTAAGTGGTTAGGAAGCCGCAAGAAGTAGTATTTGTAAGTCTACCTACGTGGACTTTGTTTATCCAACAGCGAGTTTATTCGCGCTCGCATTCATACTAAAAAACCAAAAAGAGTAGATTGTGTTGCGATCTACTCTCTTTTTTATCAAAATACTTAACTTTTAGACTGTTGCCAATTCTGGGGTGGGGCGCTTGCTGTTACGAATACCACTAATTGCTTCAGCATAGTCCTTGGCATTAAATACTGCTGAACCAGCTACAATCGCATTAGCACCAGCTTCAATGACTTGCCAAGTATTATTTGCCTTGAGTCCGCCATCAACTTCAATCCAAGGATCGAGTCCGCGATCGTCGAGCATTTGACGTAGTTTCCGAATTTTAGGCAAGACACCAGGAATAAAACTTTGACCGCCAAAGCCAGGGTTAACGCTCATGATCAAAATCAGGTCGCATAATTCTAAGACGTATTCAATTAACTCTAGTGGAGAACCAGGATTAAGAACAACACCTGCTTTTTTGCCCAACTCTCTAATTTGACCTAGAGTACGATGCAAGTGTGGTGAAGCATTATGTTCAGCATGGACATAAATATGATCTGCTCCCGCCTTGGCAAAATCTTCTACATATTTTTCTGGCTCCACAATCATCAAGTGGACATCCAGTGGCTTTTGAGTCACAGGGCGAATCGCTTCAACGATTAATGGACCAATCGTAATATTGGGAACAAACCTCCCATCCATGACATCAACATGAATCCAATCTGCCCCTGCTGCATCTACCGCCCGAATTTCTTCTCCTAGGCGAGAAAAATCAGCTGATAGTATGGATGGAGCAATTACAATCGGCTTTTTGCTGGCTTGGGTCATGTTAATGATTCTCCTGCTTCCTCAGTTGTATGCATTTTAACAAAATCTTTAGCATTAAAAGCGCGATCGCAATTGCTTACTTTAACAAAATTTTTGCTAGATATTAGTTTAGCTACTGAAACAACTCACGAGAAAATAAAAAAGGTGAGGAGCAATTCATTATTCGTTAGTAAAGATAGTTAGTAACGCTTGTGCCAATTGAGTAGATTTTTAAGTCAATGCTAAGAAAGTATATTTGGATATTAGGGGGGCTAAGCGCTTCCTGCGTAAGTATTCCTGTCCTTGCCCTAGAAACAACTTCAGTAGGAAATGCCGGAATTGATGCCTTGCGGTTACACGATGCACCTTACAACCTAATTGGCCGCAAAATTGGTATTGGTCAAGTAGAAATTGGACGTCCTGGACAATTTGGTTTAGATAAAGCAGTTACTCATAAACAACAAGTTAGTTTAGCTGGTGTATTTTTACGCAATCAGCCCGCAAAACCTAATACAAATATTGACCCACATGCACAAAATGTTGCCAGTGTCATGGTGAGTACAGATAAAGCTGTGCGTGGTGTCGCACCAGGAGCGCGACTGTATTCTACTGCAGTTGGTTCGCTGAAAACTGGCGGTCAGCCAGAAGAATGTTTATCTGCACAACACGTTGCGCTACAAAATGGTGGTGATGTCCGAGCGATTAACTTTAGCTTTGGAGAAACTCTTGAGCGCGATCCGCGCCCAAATGCACTGTTAGATGGTCAAGCATTGCTGACACAATGTATTGATTGGTCTGCCCGCGTTCATAATGTGATGTATGCGATCGCAGGTAATCAAGGTAAGGGTGGAATTCCGATCCCGACAGATAATTTTAATGGCATTAACGTTGCATTTACGACTCGCAGACAAGGGTTTTTTACAAGAATTGATGTTTCTAATTTAAGCGATGCCATTTCTGGAGCAGTTGGTGGTAGGCTCAATGGTCGTGAAGTGAATTTAGGTCCGCGTCGTACTGTTGGAATAGTTGCGCCTGGAAATAAAATTACTCTACTAAACCCCAACGGTAAAACGACACGCGTCACAGGCACAAGTTTTGCTGCACCTCATGTGACTGCAACTGTGGCATTACTTCAAGAATTTGGCGACAAACAACTGCGATCGCTTCGGGCGCTGCGCGATGCGCAATCGCCACGCCAACGTAACTGGACTTTAGATTCTCGCCGTCAAGAAGTGATGAAAGCCGTAATGCTTAATTCTGCGGATAAATTTCAAGATCCAGGAAATGGTTTGTTGCTAGGAATGACAAAAACAATTCTAGATAAGCAAAACCAACACTGGTTAAATTCAGATGCTTACCGCAATCCTAAAATTCCTTTGCAAGCCCAAATGGGAACAGGACAATTAAACGCTTACCGCGCATATCAACAATTTAGTGCTGGTCAATGGCATCCAGCAAGACCTGTACCTGCAATTGGCTGGGACTATCGCACACTTAACGTCGCCTCGCATCATGATTACGTATTAGCCCAACCATTACAGCAAGATAGTTTTGTCTCAGTGACATTAAATTGGAATCGATTGGTAGAGTTGACTGATGCTAACAACAATCGAAAATTTGACATCGGAGAAACTTTTCGCGATCGCGGTTTAAATAACTTGGATCTTTATCTACTTAATGCTGATACCAACACTATTGTTGATACAACTTGCACATCAACGAGTGAAGTTGATAGTGTTGAACATATTTTTTGTCGAGTTCCAACTTCTGGGAAATACAAAGTTCGCGTCCAGTTTCAGCAACAAGTTAATCACGCCGTACAACCTTATGCACTAGCTTGGTGGACAGTACCGGCAAAATAATAGCTTCCTACATCTATCGTTACAAAAAACGTAACCGCGCTGCGATCGCATTTGAAAAAATGGCATAGTCTCCATAATAGAACTATGGTGACAGTAGCATGCAGCGGAGTTTCCTGCTAAGACGCTATGCAATTTGCCTGGGAAGACGTTATGTCCTTGCGGCAACAGGTATCCTGTTTGTCGGAATGATGGGATGCTCCAGAATAGATCATATCGATTCTGTTGTTGCCCAACCCCGCCCATTTAATCGGCAAGATCCAGATAAGCAAATGACAACATCCGCTGTTGATGAAGTAGTATCTGCTAACACGCGGTTTGGCTTCAAGCTGTTTTCCCAGTTGCTGAGTCAAGACAGCAGTAATGTTTTTATCTCGCCAACAAGTATCGCGATCGCACTTGCTATGCTATACAACGGTGCAAGCGGTGAAACGCAACAAGCAATGGCGCAAACCTTAGAGTTACAAGGAATCAAACTGCCAGAAATCAACACCGCCAATGCTGCACTGCTAAGCGCACTCACCAACCCTGATCCAGATGTCCAAGTTGCCATTGCAAACTCACTGTGGGCAAGACAAGAGTATCCTTTTCGCAAAGACTTTTTGCAGAAACAAACCTTCTACAAAGCACAGGTGACAACTTTGGATTTTCAGTCTCCTGATGCGACAAATACAATTAATGCATGGGTTAACCAAAATACGAATGGCAGAATTAAGCAAATTGTAGAACAAATCAATCCTCAAGATGTGTTGTTTCTCATCAATGCGATTTACTTTAAAGGTAGATGGACAGATGAATTTGATCCTAATCAAACAACAAATGAGCCATTTTTTACGAAAGGTGGATCGATACAACACCCGATGATGTCTCAAACAGGGAGATATCGGTATTATGAAAACGAGCAATTTCAAGCAGTGAGCTTGCCCTATGGCAAAGGTAGACTCAGTTTATACGTTTTTCTACCTAGCGAAAACTCTAATTTAACAAGTTTTTACCAACAACTCACTTCTGCTAATTGGGAAAAATGGCTAACGCAGTTTAATCAACGTGAAGGTTCAATTCGCCTTCCGCGTTTTCAAATGGAATATGACTTAACCCTTAACGATACACTGAAAGCTTTGGGGATGGAAGTTGCTTTTGAAGATAGTGCTGATTTTTCGGCAATGGGTGACAACCTTACCTTAAGTGAAGTTAAGCATAAAACTTTTGTTGAAGTTAACGAAGAAGGAACCGAGGCTGCTGCTGTGACTTCTGGTAGAGTCATGGCTGTATCTGCACCAATTGATCCGCCATTTCAGATGGTTGTAAATCGTCCTTTCTTTTGTGCCATCCGAGATAACCAAACAGGAACAATTCTGTTTATGGGTTCTATTGTTGAACCATAATCATATTTTGATTAAGAGTAGCGATCGCTATTCTTGTTATCTAGATGCAGATGTTGGCTATCTAAAGTATGAAATCTATTGAAAATTTTGAACTGCGTAGACTTTACCAGTCATAGGATCTGATACAATACCGTAACCAACTCGTGTATAGTGAGGATTTAGTAAATTAGCACGATGTCCATTACTATACATCCAGCTTTTTTGAAAGTTTTCAACCAATCCCCAACTTAATCTAGAACTAATGACAATACTCTGAGACTGAAGCATAATGTTCTCACCAACACCGCCTTGCCCGCCGATACTAGCAAAGCGATCGGTAGGTGTTCTTCCTTCAGGAGTGAGATGAGCATAATAGTTTCGAGCTTTCATATCCTCAGCATGACTTTGAGCAGATTGCGCTAGTAACGAATCTTCAACTAAGGGTGGTAGCCTATTGAGTTGGCGATCGCGATTAATTAACTCTAGAGCAAATACTCTTAACTCAGTGAGAGAACGAGTATTATGAGCATTCCATAGATTTACTTTTGGTTTACCAATACTCCAATCGACAGCACCAAGACCGTTATTAAAGTAAAAAGTATCTTTATAGGAATAAACCAAACATACTAAGAGTAGTATATAACCTAGAATATATTTGCTACAGCACGGTTTTGCACGGTTATAAAAGCTTTTTGAAGGTTGTACTACTCTTCTCATTGTTAATCATATCAAATAGTGAATGAGTACTTTCTAAACAGCATCAAAAAGAGGAGTTATAAGTCATCTGCACTGTTTAATATAAAAAGCATTTTCTTGCTTTAACCTCTTTTATGATTAGTTAAATTTTACACAAAAAAATTATGATGATTATATAAAAATACTGTTACCAATCACCTAAAAGAGTTTCAATAAAAGTCGTCCAGGCATGTCCTTTTCCTCGAATTGCTTTTCCTTTTTCTTTCTCATTTTCTTGAAGTTGATTAAAAAAATCAGTCTCTTTTGTGTCTTTAGGATCTGTCTTATCAACTTTATCTCGATTCATATGAATTTAAACTTCCCGTTGCATAACCACAAAGTAAGTATAGACACCTTCTTGTTCCATACCTAAGGGACGGATTTCCCAGCCTTGTTGCCCCATTGCATTATAAAATGCATCAATTGTTGGAAAATTTTTAACTTGTTGTCCATTTACGTATAAAGTTGAAATTTCTCCTGTAATTCCTCGACTCACTAATTGATACCGAACATTCATAAATTGAAATTTACGTTGCTTTGATTCAACAACGTTTTGTTGAATTGAATTATGCATAACTATTTGTTTATAAAAGTTTTCATAATAGTACTTTTCACCTCAGTATAAGCTAAATTTAGAAAAGAGAGATTAGCACTACTGTATAAAATTATGTTTCTGGTCTCATCTAAGCACAATAGAGAAAATACGGACTTTAGTGATTATGAAAATTTGTCTTTCTAGAAAATGCAAACAGTGTCGTCTTAATAGTCGCTAAAAATAAACGTGAAGCGATCGCCTAAATTAAATCAGTAGCTTAGAGCATTGGAAGTAAAAATACCATGACACAAGCACTACAACGTACATATACTGACGAAGAATACTTGGAATTTGAACTGACCTCAGAGGAACGTCATGAATATGCAAATGGAGAGATTAGGTTGATGACTGGAGGAACGCCTAATCATAATGATATTGCTGGTAATCTTTATGTTCTTTTAAAACTCGCGCTCAAAGGAAAAAGCTATCGAACTTTTTATGCCGATCAGCGTCTTTGGATTCCCGATCGCAATCTCTACACCTATCCTGATGTTATGGTTGTTGAAAAGCCTTTGCAAGTGCAATCAGGGCGCACTGATACCATTATCAATCCTGTCATGATTGCTGAAGTTCTATCTAAATCAACGCAAGATTACGATCGCGGCGAAAAGTTTGTTTCTTACCGTACTATTGATAGCTTTCGTGAATATTTATTGATCGATCAATATAACGTTCATGTCGAACACTATATCAAGACTGCTGCACATCAATGGCTACTGACAGAGTACGAAGATCCTACAATTACAATATCTTTTCAAGCTTTTGAATTCCAAATTCAAATTGCCGAACTCTACGAAAATATAGATCTTTCTAGCGTCTAGTGAGGCTGCTGACGTTTATATTAATAAAAACTGCTCATCTACTCCTATTACCGATTACCAACCCACATAAATATTATTAGAATTCAGTAAAACAATACTAAACTACTTCCCAATACAGAACCGACTAAAGATGCGATCGAGAACCGACTCAGTAACTTCCTCTCCAGTAATTTCTCCTAAAGCTTGAATTGCACCTCTCAAATCAATCGTCCAAAAATCTAAAGGTAATTGTTGAGCAATTGTGTTGTGTACCTGTTCTAAAGAAGCTTTGGCACGAGTAAGCGCGGCGGCTTGGCGCTGATTAATTGCTAAGTCGGTATCGGCTGAATGAACCTTTCCTGTTTTTATAGTTGTTAAAATAGCGTGTTCTAAATCTTCAATGCCTTGATTCTTAGCAGCAGCGGTTGTTACTACGTTACTTATGCTATCTGGATACTTCACTGCTTCTGCTAAAGCTAAGTCGATTTTATTAATAACTAATATCAACGGACGATGTTGCACTTGTTGGTAAATCTCAGCATCCGCAGCAGTCCATCCCGCAGCTGCATCAATCGTCAGTAAGACTAAATCAGCCGCAGCAGCACTAGTGAGCGATCGCTCTACACCAATTTTCTCAACTTGATCTTCAGTCGCTCGAATTCCAGCAGTGTCTAACACTTGGATGGGAATACCACCAACGACTAACTGCGACTCCACAACATCGCGAGTCGTTCCAGGTAAATTAGTCACGATCGCGCGATCGCTGCGACTCCAAGCATTAAGTAAACTTGATTTTCCCACATTCGGACGCCCGACAATGGCAACTTTTAAACCGCTGCGCAAGAGTTCACCCTGATCTGCAGTTGCTAATATTTGCGTAACTTGTGCTAAAACTTCTGCAAGTTGTGATATTATCTCATTACAATCCAGCGGCGGCAAATCTTCCTCAAAATCGATACGAGCTTCAATTTCTGCGAGAATATCTAAACATTTAGCACGCAAGTAACGAATTGGATGTGCTAACTTGCCTTGTACTCCAGCTAACGCAGTTTGAGCAGCTTGAGGCGATCGCGCTCCTACTAAATCGGCAATGCTTTCAGCTTGAGTCAGATCAAGTCTGCCATTCAAAAAGGCTCTTAGAGTAAATTCTCCAGGTTGCGCGAGTTTTGCACCCTGCATTAAACACAACTGCAACACCTGTTGCACTGCCATAATGCCCCCATGACAGTGAAACTCCACAACATCTTCGCGCGTGTAAGAACGCGGTGCTTGCATAATCAGTAAGAGTGCTTCATCTACGACTTGTTTTGTCTGGGGATGACGGATATAACCATAAAGAATGCGGTGAGAATCCCAAACTTGCTTTCCTGGGGCGTAAAATAAAGCTTGGGCAATAGCAAGGCTTTCCCTACCAGATACCCGCACAATACCGACACTGCCTTGTTGTGGCACAATAGCAGTTGCGATCGCTGCGATCGTTGTTCCTAATCCCTCGTATGTCACGCTTTTATTGAACCTAAGTTCCTTTCCTATGCTAAACAATATAGGAGAGGTCGGAGGTTAGAGAATTACTTTAACACCTGATTTGGAACAGGTTACGGGCTGACTTGAAATGGTGACTTTTAAGATCTCTTTATAGAGTAATTCATTATCACTTATTGCTAATTGCCGATCGTCATCTCCTTATTTGGTCAATCTGCTATCAAAATTACATGCCTGATGTTAAATATTCCGCAAGTTCTAGCACAAGAATTGTCTCTCAAACCTTTTCAGGTTCAAAATGCGCTTGATTTGTTTGCCGAAGGTGCGACGATTCCTTTTATTGCGCGTTACCGCAAAGAACGTACAGGAGAAATGAATGAGGTACAACTGCGGGATTTAGCCGAAAGATACACTTATTTAACCGAATTAGAAGCAAGAAAGACAACAATTCTAGATGCGATCGCCGCCTCAGGTAAACTTACAGATGAACTTAAATACAAAATAGAAACGTGTCTGCAAAAAACTGAATTAGAAGATCTCTATCTTCCTTATCGACCAAAACGACGCACTAAGGCAACTATTGCGAGAGAAAAAGGGTTAGAACCACTAGCAGAGTTGATTAAATCTTTAAATACTAAAAACGCACCACTAGTGTCCCTCGAAAAGGAAGCAACAAAGTATTTATCCGAAGAAGTCAAAACCATAGCAGAAGCACTGAGTAGTGCTGGAGACATTCTTGCAGAAGAAGTTTCAGAAAAAGCGAATTTACGCGCTTATGTGCGAGATTACCTCATTCAGAATGGAGTATTTAAATCTCAAATTAAAAAAGAGTATTCTGAAGGTACAACTAAGTTTGAAACTTACCGAAATTTTAGTGTCTGCGTTCAAGATATTGCCCCGCACAACCTGCTAGCCTTACTACGAGGTGAGAATGAAAAAATCTTAGCTTTAGAATTAGCTTTTGATGAAACAGAGGTTTTATTTAACATAGCAGCACAAGAAATCAAAACTAAAGTTCCAGACATTCGGGAATTTTATCGCGAAATGCTCAAGGACGCCTTCAACCGCTTGATGAAAAATTCATTAATTGGTGAAGTTATTACTCAAAAGAAAGCTGAAGCAGATATTGAGTCAATTAAAACCTTTGAAACAAATTTAAGAGAATTATTGTTGTCTCCACCCGCTGGAATGAAACCGACACTAGCAATCGATCCAGGATTTCGCACAGGTTGTAAAGTTGCTGTACTAGATGAAACAGGAAAATTTTTAGATTATCACGCAGTATTTCCTCATGCTTCTACAAATGAGCGATCGCAAGCTGCAAAAACAATTCAAAAATTGATTGAAGAGTATAAAATTGAACTGATTGCGATCGGTAATGGGACAGCTAGCCGCGAAACTGATGAATTTGTTTCAGAAGTTTTAAAAACAGTAGAGCAAAAGCCAATTAAAGTAATTGTAAACGAGTCGGGTGCATCAATTTATTCAGCCAGTCAAGTTGCACTTACTGAATTTCCCGATCTTGATATTACAGTACGCGGTGCAATTAGTATTGGTCGTCGGTTGCAAGACCCTTTAGCAGAATTAGTAAAAATCGATCCTAAATCAATCGGTGTTGGGCAATATCAACACGATGTTGACCAAAAATTGCTCAAAAAAAAGCTGGATGAAGTTGTAGAAAGCTGTGTGAATTACGTTGGTGTAGATTTGAATACTGCTTCTAAAGAATTACTAAATTTTGTGTCTGGAATTAGCCCTACAGTCGCAAATAATGTTGTTGCTTATCGCAATCAGAACGGTGCTTTCAAGAGTCGCCAGGAGCTACTTAAAGTCGCTAAACTAGGACCAAAAGCTTTTGAACAAGCCGCAGGTTTTTTACGTATTCGTGGAGGAAAAAACCCTTTAGATAACACTGCAGTACATCCTGAAAGTTATAGCGTTGTAGAGGCGATCGCTGCGGACTTAAGTATATCTCCAGTACAAATTACCCAAGCTGCCCAAAAACTCAAATCAATTTCTCTGAAAAAATATGTGACAGCGATGATTGGCGAACCAACATTACGCGATATCCTCAACGAATTAGAAAAACCTGGAAGAGATCCTCGCGCAGAGTTTAAGTATGCCACCTTCAAAGAAGGAATTAAAGAAATAACTGACCTTCAAATTGGCATGGAATTAGAAGGTATTGTGACAAACGTTGCTAACTTTGGTGCATTCGTAGATATTGGAATTCACGAAAATGGCTTAATTCACATATCACAATTATCACATCGTTTTGTGAGCGATCCTAAACAAATTGTTAAGGTAGGACAAATTGTGCGAGTTAAAGTATTAGATATTAATGAAAAGCAAAAACGGATTAGCTTGTCAATAAAGGCAGTTAGTCATATTAAATCTAGTTAATTACGATTAAAGTGGCTAATGGCTAGTCACTAGTAACCAACCACTAATCACTAGCAACTCAATAATAATGTAGTTATTCAACCGAAGTCAAAAGTAACTAGTTTAAACAAAAACATTTTGTTGAATTAAGGCAGTTGCAGCTTCTTTGTGTAATGGTTGAGAAAAGAAGTAACCTTGCCCATATTCACACTCTAAATCCTGAATTTGTGTAAGTTGTTCTGAAGTTTCAATTCCTTCAGCAACTACATTCATATTTAAGTTATGTGCCATTCTTGTAATTGTCTTTACAAGTTCTGGATTCTCATTATCTCTACCCATTCGTTTCACAAAAGAACGGTCAATTTTTAAGGCATCAATAGGAAAACTATGCAAATAACTGAGCGATGAATAACCAGTACCAAAGTCATCAATGTACACTTGAATACCCAGCTTTTTGAGCTGTGCGAGCATATTTGCTGCTAGATCTGCATTTTCGATTAAAACACTTTCTGTAATTTCTATCTTCAAACTCTGCCCAGGCAAGCTAGTCTCCTGTAAAATTCGGTCAATTTGTTTAATTAAATCTGGTTGAGCAAATTGTTTGCCAGAAAAATTAATATTGATTGATAAAGGTGAAGCTGTGAATTTTTCTTGCCAAATATGTGTTTGATGACAAGCTTCGTGTAGCACCCAGTAGCCAATAGGAATAATTAAGCCAGTTTCTTCAGCTACAGGAATAAACTCTAGTGGTGAAACAATACCATGAACTGGGTGATGCCACCGCAGTAGTGCCTCAAATCCAGTAATTTGGTTGCTACGTAGTGAGACAATTGGTTGGTAGTAAATTTGCAACTCCTGGCGTTCTATAGCACGTCTTAGGTCATTCTCTAATTGCAATAATGATACTGCTCGTGTATGCATTTCTTTATCAAACACTGCATGACGGGCTTTACCAAGTGATTTAGCACGATACATAACGGTGTCAGCATCACGGAGGATATCTTCGGGTTGATTGTATTCACTTGTACTTAGAGCAATACCAATACTTGTTGTAATGAACACTTCGTAACCATTAAGATTAAACGGCGATGTCAGTTCTTTTTGAATTCGTTCTGCTATTAAAGTTGCATCTTTAACATCTTTTATATCATCAAGTAAAATTACAAACTCATCGCCACCTAAACGGGCGACTGTATCTGTAGAACGTAAGCAAACTTCTAACCTACGGACAAAAGCAATCAGTAATTGATCTCCAACTAAATGCCCAAGACTGTCATTAACTAATTTGAAGCGATCTAAGTCTAAAAATAGGACAGCAAATAAGTAACTATGACGCCTTTTAGTTCGTACTAAAGCATGCCCTAGTCGCTGCATAAATAGTGCTCGATTAGGTAAACCTGTCAGAGAGTCATGAAAAGCTTCGTAGAGTAATTTTTCTTCAGCTAAGGTTCGTTCAGTAATTTCTGCTTGCAACTCTTTATTGATTTGTGCTAGTTCTGCAGTTCTTTGTTTGACACGAATTTCCAAGTCATCGTGGGCTTTGCGTAATGCTTCTTGCGATCGCTTGCGTTCACAAGCCTCAATTGAGACAGAAACCAAGTCAGCAATTGAAGCTGCAAAATTCTTCTCTTCAATACTCCAATGACGGTTAGAGCCTAGGTGTTCGTGACAGACTACACCTACCATAGAACCTCCTAGCCAAATTGGTGCATCCAACATTGATGTAATGTTATTGGCGTAAAGATACAGTTGGGTTAGTTCTTTTGTTCTAGGATCAGTGTGAGCATCATAAGCTGCAATGGTTCGTTCTTCTTGTAGTGCTTCAAAGTAGGTAGGATAGTGGGCTGCTGCTAATTCTGCACCTTGAGAATGCTCGTCTGTACTTTTGCGATATAAGTCAACACAAAGTAATTTTTTGTACAGTTCATCGTCGTATAACCATACTCCGACACGTTCTACTTCTAAAGTATGTGCTGCTGCTTCTGTAATTTCCTGTAAGTTAGTGTGTAAATCGCTACAGTCTAATATTTTATGTTTTGCGAGTTCAGCGAGGACTCTATTGTATGTGTGATAGCGTTCTTCGCTTTGGCGTTGCTCTTCAATCGAGTGTTCCAACGCTTCTAACATTTCATTAATTGTACCAGCCAAGCTAGAGAGTTCATCTTGTCCACTAATGGAAAATACTCTTGCTGCAAGATCGCCACTTCTACCAATTCCTTGAACATCAGCGCTTAATCGAGATAGTCGTGACAAAATGAGTTTTTCAATCAACAATAGCGTGGCAACAACAAACACAACACCCACAATCAACAAAGATGACAGCAAATGACGAATACTAGCTTGACCTTGTTGATAAATTAATCTTGGTGTATCTACGCGCAGTAGCAGCGCTGGTTTGTTATAAATATCCTCAATGACAGTGTATCCAGCAATTTGTTGATCTAACGGTCTGACGAAGATTGATCCTTGAGCCGAAGAACTGAGGGCAAAACGCACTCGGTGAATATCCTGCGGTAGTTGTGTATCATCAAAACGATACACCTTTACAGATAAATGAGTTTGTTCAGCAAGTTTGGCGATCGCTGAATCATTCAAATAACGACCCATGATCAATGTCCCTCGAATCGGACCACGACTCTCACTATTGAGAATTGGTCTTGAGGCAATCATCATTGGACCTTCTGGTAGCATTACCAGACCTGATATAGAACTTTTTATATTTGAGTGCTGTAAAACTGTTTTAGCTGTAAGATGCTTCTGAAAGTTAGGCAAAAGAGAAATTTCTTGTCCGCGTTCTAAGTCATAGCCTTTATCAAAAACAATCTTCCCAGAAGCATGAACATAAAGCATCAAATTTAACTTTAATCGATTAATGCTGACATTACTAAGATATGCGGTAATGTATTCTTGATTAGAATTTTCTACGAACGAATAAGTTTCATCCCATTCAGCCCAATCGCGTGTTGTTAATCTCAATTTGGCAATTTCATCAGACAAGGCATCATGAACTCTTTTAACATTAGAACGACTATCTTCTTGCTCTAATTTCGAGAAACCACGTAACAAAATAGTTGACGAGGTAGCGTATATAACCCCAATTAAACTGATAAGAGTGACGCCGATTAGTAACAGTGTTTTCTTTCGCAGTGTCATGTGTGCAATCTCAGGGGTTAAATCAAACGCTGGTAAAACACATCCTCGTTTTCCAATATAATTTTGAAACTTCTAATACTCAAAGAACCATCAAAGCTTCTTCTTTACTACCGTACATCCACTACAATTCTCTCAAGCTTGCATTTGAGCTTAATCATATTTCCGTAGAATTACGATTGTTCCTCTCGGTACCCGATTTGTTATACTTGCATGACTTATAGTATTTAATAATATTTTAATATTTACATGACTTTATAGCTTACTCTGGCTTAGATGTAGGTGAAGTAGGTACGAGTAGCTCTGCATTATCACTCGGCGCAATAAATTAGACAAATCTTTATTAATCAACAGTAAATACACTGAACCGAGCTAATACTGAGTTCACCTCTATCAGTGAAACTACCATAGCACCTCAGTAAAGTTAGCGTTAAATTAAGCTTGTTTAGCAAAAATACTTTGTAAAGCATCCTAGCTAAATCTGAAATATGGTTCTTTCCAACTTTTTTGGGTTGATGTAGAATCATTAATTTAAAGTATGAAAATATTTCTACTATTGCTTTTTAGTTAGTGAAAATCAGTAAAAAAATTGATAACTACAAATCTGCAATCAAAGTACTTTATAAGGTTTGTACAAGCTGTTTTTGCTAAATAGAGTACGCACCTAGCTTAGAGTGTTTTTTGGAGGAAAAATGTTGGCATTATCTGAATCTTACTTATTAACTCATGAAAAGTTTTACATAGACAATAGTAAATTTGGTCAGGGTCTATTTGCCAAAAAAGACATTAGAGTAGGAGAAAATATTTTAATATTTACTGGTGGCATTATTGATTTTGACCAAGCAGTCCTAAAGGCACCACCATATGAGGGTGATGCTTTGCAAATTGGTAAAAGTGTTTATGTAAACCTAGAGCCTCCTGGTCGTTTTGTCAATCATTCTTGCAATCCTAATGCTGGTATTAAAAATGATATTGAATTAGTAGCGCTGAGAAACATTGAAGCAGGTGAAGAGATCTACTTCGATTATTCTACAACTATGGATGAGGATTACTGGAGCTTACAGTGTGGTTGTGGAAGTATAAATTGTAGAAAAGTTATTAAAGATTTTAAGCATTTACCATATCATGTTAAACGCAAATATTTAGATTTAAATATTGTGCAAAAGTTTATTGCTGTGCAGTACCCAACTACGGCTAAAGCTAAGTAATTAAAATAAATGCTGTAGTGATATCAGTCAATCTATGTTGAAGTGTTTATCAATTTGCACAGCTCCGCTGAAAATGTAATGTGTAATGACACTACTGTTTCAGGTATACTCACCATCAGCAAGAGGTAATTATCGAGTAAGAAAAACCAATGCCAGCAGTCAAGCAGACAATTTTAGTTACTGGAGGAGCAGGGTACATTGGCTCCCACGCAGTCATGGCACTACAACATGCTGGATATGAAGTAGTCATCCTTGATAACTTGGTATATGGACATCGAGACTTAGTAGAAAAGTTAGAAGTAGAGCTAATTGTCGGAGATACTAGCGATCGAGTGCTACTAGACGAACTGTTTACCACCAAGAAAATCGCAGCCGTGATGCACTTTTCTGCTTATGCTTACGTAGGGGAGTCGGTTACAGAGCCTGCTAAGTATTATCGCAATAATGTGATTGGTACTTTAACTCTATTAGAGGCAATGGTGGCAGCATCAGTAAATAAGTTTGTGTTTTCCTCGACTTGTGCTACCTACGGTGTACCACATCAAATACCTATTACTGAAGAGCATCCCCAAAGTCCAATCAATCCCTATGGTGCTACCAAATTAATGGTGGAACGCATTCTGAAAGACTTTAGTCCAGCATATGGGTTGCAATCTGTATGTTTTCGCTATTTCAATGCTGCTGGTGCTGATCCCAATGGTTTGCTGGGAGAAGACCATAATCCAGAAACACACTTGATCCCACTAGTACTACAGACGGCTTTAGGTCAACGAGAGTCGGTGTCAATTTATGGAACAGATTATGCAACCCCTGATGGAACTTGTATCCGAGACTATATCCATGTAACAGATCTTGCCGATGCACATATTCTTGGTTTGGAATATTTAATGCAAGGAGGAGAGACTACAGTATTTAACTTGGGGAACGGCAATGGCTTTTCAGTCAAACAGGTCATTGATACTGCTCAAACTGTCACGGGTAAGGAGATTAAAGTTGAGAGTAGCGATCGCCGTCCTGGAGATCCGCCAATACTAGTTGGTAGTAGCGAGAAAGCTAGAAAAATTTTAGGTTGGGAACCGCAATATTCTGATTTAAAAGATATCATTACTCATGCTTGGCGTTGGCATCAGCAGCGACATGGGTAGAACTTAGAGGAGCGAGGAGCGAGGGGTTAGTGATTGAATGGCAAAACAACGAATACAAATAATAGTTAATATTTACCTTAGATTTAAGGCTATGGACATTAACTTTCTCTAACAAGCTCCTACTTTGGCAAATATTACATATATTGTCTTGACAATTATTACTAAATCATATAAAGGATACCATTGCTGTTGATAGCGAAGATCGAGGTTGACAACTTCTTCAAAATCTTTAACGCTAGAACGACCGCTAACTTGCCATTCGCCCGTCAAACCAGGTTTGACATTTAACCTTTGCCAGTGACGTTCGTTGTATTGAGTTACCTCATCCCTTGTTGGCGGTCGAGTTCCTACCAAACTCATTTCGCCGATTAAAACATTCCAAAATTGAGGTAATTCATCTAAACTAGAGCTTCTTAAAAAACGTCCCACACGGGTAATTCTGGGATCGCGTTGATTTTTAAAGATAAGACCTGAGGCTTCGTTACTGACAAGAGATTTTAACTGCTCAGCATTCACAACCATCGAACGAAATTTATGGATATAAAACTTACGTCCGTGGAGTCCGTAGCGTTCTTGGCGAAAAAAAATAGGACCTGGACTGTCTAGCTTAATAGCGATCGTCACTGGAACAAATACAATGGCTAAAATGAGCAGCCCAACAATACTGCCGATAATATCCAAGGAACGTTTAAAAACTGAGTTAACAGAGGGGTGAATTTTCTGTACTGACAGCGTGGATGTTGGCGGTTGACATGCAGGAGATTGGGCTTGATACATTGTCACAACTACTTTGCACTCTATTTCAGTAGAATTACGTAAACTACTTTCAAATATAGTTGCTCGAAACTACTCTGCCGATGTTTTGAGGAAGCCTTTGGTGAATCTTCATTAATTAGTCAGGTAAATTCACCTAGTTTAAACTTTGCATGAAGCGAGCCTGATCTGAACTGATGCTTAGCTTTCTTCATTTTCAAGAGGTTTGAGTTAACCCTGCAGGTAAGTAAGTGGGTAAAAACAAACGTCACTGAAAGGCTGTTATTGGTCAATACTCAACGATTAGTGAAGCAACAATTAACTATTAACCATTAACCAGCATAAATAGAAAAAATTGTATTTTTTGTACCCTTAGGCGAGCATCATATACTACCCTAGCCTTGACATCTCATTTTTTACCTTTGTGATGACTTTGCCTACTTGGGTGACTCTATCTCGTTTATTAGTGTTACCAATATTACTATACTTTTTGGAAAATCCCACATCAGAAGCTCGTTGGCTGAGTGTAGTCATTTTTTTGATTGCAGCAATGACTGATTGGGTTGACGGCTACCTTGCCCGCCGACTGAATCAAATTACAGAACTGGGAAAATTTCTTGACCCCTTAGTCGATAAACTACTGATACTTGCGCCTTTGCTAGCTTTGAATAAACTAGGACAAGTTCCTACATGGGGAGTATTTCTGATTTTGGCACGGGAGTTAACTATAGCAGGTTGGCGAGTAACTCCTAGTTTGACTGGTAATACCGCGATCGCCGGAGCCAATTTTTGGGGCAAACTGAAAACGGTTAGCCAAATAGCCGCGATCGCGCTTTTAATTGCGCCTTTACCTATGAGTTGGCAGCTTTTTTCCCTGATCGCCTTCTGGGTTGCGGTTGCCCTGACACTGATTTCTGGTGTTATCTACTTACTACCGACAACAGATAAAATTTCATCGTCAACCGAAAAATCGACTTCTGCAGGATCGCGACCTGAGGTGAGATAATCATTTTGAAACGAATCTTGTAAACCAGCAATCAAATCATATTTTGGCTGCCAGTTGAGTTGAGCTTTTGCCTTATCTACTGCCGCAAAAAAGTGTTGTACGCGGATGGGAAAAGCTTTGCGCTTACCAAAATCGAACTTTTTAGGATCGTAATGCACAATTTGTAGTGCTTCACCTGATTTTCCAGCTGCCACAGCACATGCTCTTGCCAGCCCATCAAAAGTCACATAGCGATCGCCCGATACATTGTAAATTTCACCGATGGCTTGCGTAGAACCTAAGATTTGACACATCGCTTGTGCTAGATCGTAGACGTGACCAAATTGAGTTATGTGTAATCCATTGCCAGGAATAGGAATTGGGCGATTGCGAACAATGCGATCAAAAAACCAACTTTCTAAGTCATTATAGTTTTGCGGACCATAAATATAAGTTGGACGAATTGCAGTAAAAGGTAAACCTCTTTTGGCAAGAAAAGCTTCTGTCTCGTGTTTGCCCCGATGGCGGCTTTTGGGATCGACAGCATCACCTTCTTGATGTGGCATTTGGTCAGCAGGCAAATACACTCCTGCTGAACTCATATAGACGAAATGCTGCACTCGGTTTTGAAAGATTTCTGCTAAGGGTTGAGTATCGCTAAGTTCTCGCCCATTGTTATCAAAAATAGCATCAAAATTTTCTGGAAAAAGTTTTTCCTTGAGGTCATTGGGTTGAGTGCGATCGCCCGTAATTTGCGCAACTCCGGAGACTGGTGCTGGTCGATTACCACGATTAAACAACACAACTTCATGCCCTTGGGCAACAAGTAGTTGTGTGAGGTATACACCAATAAATCGCGTACCACCCATAATTAAAATTCGCATTGTTATTGGTTCCTTGTGCTTCTAGGGTCATTTTCTATGAGATTATCAGGTTGCGTCATTTGCTTGGAACTTATTTTTGAGTGAAAACGTCATGGCTTCGATTGCTCAATACAAAGCAGCACTCAAGCTCCAGTATTCTTCAATTAGTTATTAATGCCTTTACAATATGCACTTGTCCATGAGTGGTTAACGCCCAAGGCTACTGGTGGTTCAGAACTCGTAGTTAAAGAAATCCTCAAACACATTGATGCGGATTTGTATGCTTTGATTGACTTTGAATCAACTAACCCCAACAGCTATTTATTTCAACGTTCGATTGGAACGACATTTTTGCAGCACCTACCTTTTGCTCGTCATGGCGTACAGAAATATCTACCTTTGTTACCGCTAGCGATCGAACAGTTAGATTTGCGTGCTTATGATGCGATCATTTCCTCTTCCCACACTGTCGCCAAAGGAGTTTTAACTAGTCCAGAACAGATGCACATTTGCTACTGTCATACTCCGATGCGGTTTGCCTGGGAACTGACTTTTGATTATTTACGCAGTAACCGTATTGGTCAGGGATTGCCAGGAGTTTTGACACGATACCTACTCCACCAAATGCGCCAGTGGGATGCATTGAGTGCAAATCGAGTTGATTACTTTGTTGCCAACTCACAAAATACTGCACGTCGCATTTGGCGATGCTATCGCCGCCCTGCAACCGTGATTTACCCACCGGTAGATATCGAACGGTTTCCCTTTGTCAGTGAGAAACAAGACTTTTATGTAACGGTTTCCCGCTTAGTCAGTTACAAGCAAGTATCTTTGATTGTACGTACTTTTAACCAACTCAAAAAGCCTTTAGTCGTTATTGGTACTGGACCAGAACTCAAGCAAATTCGCAACTTAGCACAATCGAATGTTCAAGTACTAGGAGCACAGCCGAATGAAGTTGTTGAGCAGTATATGGCTGCCGCCAAAGCATTTGTTTATGCAGCTTGTGAAGATTTTGGTATAGCTCTTGTAGAAGCACAAGCTTGTGGTACTCCGGTCATTGCTTATGGAGCAGGCGGAGCGTTAGAAACTGTACGTTCGATTTGGCAATATCCAGACACAGGAACTGGTATATTTTTTTCAACCCAAACAGAAGCAGCCTTAATGGAAGCTATCGAAAAGTTTGAAGTCCATCACAAAGCATTTCAGCCTGAGTGGATTCGTACTCATGCTCATCAGTTTGCTGCTGATGTGTTTAGTGAGAAGTTTCTCGCGTTTTTGCACAACTCGTGGCAAGACCGCTTGACAAACAACCAAAGTTTTTTGGATTGAAGTACTATGCTTGTTCTTGGTTTCCCGATCTCCAATTTCTATTTTAGGATTGTCGGGATCGCATTCGAGCTATCTTGCATCATCAGGCTTTAAAATCATGACTAAATGTGGTGTGGATTGTTAAGGAGTAAAATGACTGCCCATTCGCTCCTCTCAGGCAAAAGATTACGGGCTTTCGTGCAATCTGGTTTTCAGAAACGATCGCCCAGCGATAAAAGTAGAACGTTATTGCGATCGCTCTTATTCTCATCTGCTAAAAAGCTGTTCATCACAATATCGCTTGATTTTGTCAGCCGAGAGTTTATCAAAAGACTGTTTGACGTTATCTTCTCTCTGTCGGTTCTGATTTTATTTTCTCCGGTTTATCTGCTGTTAGCATTGCTCATTGCTTATAATTCAGAAGGGCCAGTGTTTTACATCCAGGAACGAGTTGGAAAAAACTATCAGTCGTTTGGGTGTATCAAGTTCAGAACAATGGTCACGAACGCTGATGAGATGTTACTAGAACTAATGGAAGCATCGCCTCATCTACGGCAAGAATTTGCCGACAATTTTAAGCTAAAACAGGATCCAAGAATTACAAAAATAGGTCGCTTTTTACGATTAACTAGCCTTGATGAATTTCCCCAATTTTGGAACGTTCTTAAAGGAGATATGAGTGTTGTTGGTCCTCGCCCTTTAGTAGCTCAGGAATTGTATATGTATGGTTCTCATATCGACAAGGTTTTGACAATTAAACCAGGAATTACCGGATTGTGGCAGGTATCAGGGCGTAACGATATTCCTTACAACCGGAGAATTCAGATAGATCTTTACTACGTCAAGTTCCACAACTTTTGGCTTGACTTATGGGTAATTGTGAAAACAATCGGAGTCGTTATTGTCCCAAAAAATAACGGTGCTTACTGAACATATGTATATAGAGAACTGTGCTACAGGACTATGCTAGCTATTGCTTAGTGGTTGGTAAGCCAATTAGCCAAAAGCCTTGCCTGTTTGTTATAAGTAAGCGAGATACTTACGACAATCTTGAGGCTAATGGCTAATTGCAAGTTGTTTTAATTTCCGCGAACTTAAAAGCTGATTCGCCCATCAATCCATATCTAGATTGTGCCAAACTAAACTGACACTTTGATAGTTTCTTGGCAACAGATGTTAGTTAGCGTAAAGTTTAATTTAACAATTATTGTAGTGTCCAGCCAACACCAAACAAGATATGGTGAACCGCTGGTGCCTATGTTAAGTTGTAGCAGTTTTACTGTACCCAATTTGAAACAGGTTATCAACCACCGAGTATGACGCAACGTAAACGAGCGCTAATTACAGGAATTACTGGTCAAGACGGCTCCTATTTGAGCGAGTTTTTACTAGAACAAGGCTACGAAGTTCATGGCATAATTCGGCGGACATCAACATTCAACACAGATCGGATTGACCATATCTACGAAGATCCCCACAAAGAAGGGGTGAGGTTATTGTTACACTATGGCGACCTTACCGATGGAACAACTCTACGTCGGATTTTAGAAGAAACCCAGCCGACAGAAATTTATAACCTTGGTGCGCAATCACACGTACGCGTAAGCTTTGACTCACCAGAATATACTGTAGATTCGGTTGCGATGGGAACACTACGGCTACTTGAAGCAATTCGCGACTACCAGCGACGTACTGGTATTGAAGTCCGTTTCTATCAAGCAGGTTCGTCAGAAATGTTTGGCTTAGTACAAGAAGTTCCACAGAAAGAAACTACACCGTTTTATCCACGTAGTCCATACGCTTGCGCCAAAGTCTACGCGCACTGGCAAACCCTCAATTATCGCGAATCTTATGACTTGTTTGCGTGTAATGGCATCTTATTTAATCACGAATCACCACGGCGTGGAGAAACCTTTGTAACACGCAAAATTACTCGGGCAGTAGCACGGATTGTTGCAGGAAAACAAAAGAACATCTACATGGGTAATCTTGATGCTAAGCGTGACTGGGGGTACGCAAAGGACTATGTGCGTGCGATGTGGCTGATGCTACAACAACCCGAACCTGATGACTATGTCATTGCAACTGGAGAAACACACTCTGTAAAAGAATTCCTCAAATTAGCATTTAGTTATGTCAATCTTGACTGGCAAGATTATGTCGAATTCGACGAGCGTTATTTACGCCCAGCAGAAGTTGAATTATTGATTGGCGATCCGACAAAAGCTAAGCAAAAACTCGGCTGGCAACCGTCAGTTACGTTTGAGCAGTTGGTTGCACTCATGGTAGAAGCTGACTTAAGAGCTTTGGGTCAAGAATCACCTAATGGTAACGGTGCGCAAGTAAATGATTTGGCTACAATTCGTCAAGAGCTGGGTAGTTTACACTTTTAGGCAAAACTGACAAGGAATTAAACAGATGGCAGCCTTAGATTTAAACGACAAACACATTCTTGTCACTGGTGGGGCTGGATTCTTGGGTCGTCAAGTGATTGAACAGCTGTGTCTAGCAGGAGCCGAACAGCAAAAAATTACTGTACCGCGATCGCACGAGTGTGACTTACGCAGTTTAGAGAATTGCCAACGCGCAGTCGATCAGCAAGATATCGTCATCCACCTGGCGGCTCATGTTGGTGGTATTGGTTTGAATCAAGAAAAACCCGCTGAACTTTTTTATGACAATCTGATGATGGGTGCACAATTGATTCATGCTGCCTATCAAGCTGGAGTAGAAAAATTTGTTTGTGTTGGCACAATTTGTGCCTATCCTAAATTCACACCAGTGCCCTTCAAAGAAGATGACCTTTGGAATGGATATCCAGAAGAAACAAATGCTCCTTATGGTGTCGCCAAAAAAGCCCTTTTAGTACAACTTCAAGCCTACAGGCAACAATATAATTTCAATGGTATTTATTTGCTACCAGTAAACTTATACGGTCCAGAAGACAACTTTAATCCTCAAAGTTCTCATGTAATTCCTGCACTTATTCGTAAAGTATACGAAGCTCAACAAAAAGGTGACATGGAAATTCGAGTATGGGGTGATGGCAGTCCTACCCGTGAGTTTCTCTATTCAGAAGATGCAGCACGGGGCATAGTTATGGGAACATTATCTTATAACCAGCCTGAGCCTATTAACTTAGGTACGGGCTTTGAGATTTCCATCCGTGACTTGATTTCTTTAATTTGTGAACTGATGGAGTTCGATGGCGAAATTGTTTACGAAACCGATAAGCCAAATGGTCAGCCACGTCGTTGTTTAGATACAGAACGAGCGAAAAAATTTGGCTTTACTGCTCAAATTGATTTTAGGCGAGGATTAAAAAATACTATTGATTGGTATCGGCAACACGCAAACTAAAATGTGAGAGGGTGAGGTGGTTTCGCCCTCTTTTTTAGAATCAAGCTCTTAGCTCTAAATTCAGAACTTAATTGCGTTCATAGACGGAAATTAAGCTTATGAAAAAAGATTTTTTCTTCGCAAAACAGTCAGCGATAGGTGCTTTGGCTGTAGTAGCATTTCTTTGAGCTGCAGAACTCTGTAAATTTATATAGTTAGAGATTTTAGGAGGAACTCACAGCTAAATGGTGAGCAAATGAACCAACATAAAACGTAGTGAAATAATCGCTCCTGACTTTAAATAAATAGTCTCACTTTAACTGCTATACCTAATTTAATTAAGTTGAATTACTAGTTCAGTAGTCGCTGAGACTAAGCCTATCATAATGACTAATGGTAGTTAACTTACTAAACACCAAAACATATACTTTACGAAGCTAATAGTGATTAGTCAGCATATAAACAAAATAGAATTGCGCCGTTTACTGCTTCACAACCGGCAATCTATGAGCATCAAAGAGTGGCAGGAAAAAAGTCGTCTTATCTGCTCTCACTTACAAGCATCATCACTATTTACTCAAGCAAAGACCATTCTGACCTATTTTAGTTTTCGTCAGGAACCAGATCTAAGTGCATTATTTACAGCCAAAAAAAATTGGGGTTTCCCACGTTGTATCAATCAATCATTAAATTGGCATTTGTGGCACCCAGGGAACGATACCCGAATTGGAGATTATGGCATTCTAGAACCTCTCCCTTGTGCCCCACTAATCAAAGCTAATGAAGTAGATTTAATTTTGGTTCCTGCTGTTGCTTGTGATATTCGAGGCTATCGTTTAGGTTACGGAGGTGGTTTCTACGATCGCTTACTCAGTTCTGCCGAATGGAAGTCAAAGCTTACAATTGGCATTGTTTTTGACTTTGCTTACTTACCTCAGTTACCTGTTGAGACTTGGGATATACCTTTGCATATTGTTTGTACAGAAACTGGCTTGAAAATGATGCAATAAAACTTCCTCAATTTGATTACGCCAGCGCAGAGGACTATTGTCCCCTGCGCTCTAACTAAATACTTTCAAGAAAGTATTTAGTTAGAAAAATACACTTACTATAATATGGTATTTTAAATACAAAGTCAATGTTTTTACTAAATAAAATGCTGGATTTAATAACGATTTTATAAAATAAGTAATCCCTTAAATTAAGAGAATAAAATTAAGATTATTATGTCCTAGAAGTTGTTCATAAATCTTCTATAAGTAGAAGGGGATTTAAATCATGAAAATCATACTTTGTTTAGATAAATAAAGCATAATGCACAACAATACCAAATTAAAGGCAATACTAAAATCTAATTCTTCTTTTCTTACCTAAAGGATGGTATTTTTATTTTCATGTGTCAGTAGAGTTACAGATTTTGACAGCAGATGAGTAAAGTTAAAACCCAAGGACGAGTTAAGAATCAACACATATGGGCGGGAAAGTATATGTTGATGTATGGGTTATTAGGGGCGATCGCGCTCATCATGCTATTTCCCTTACTTTGGCTAATTAGCACTGCCTTCAAGTCATCAAGCGAAAACATATTTCAATTTCCGCCACAGCTGTTACCTAGTCAGCCTACAGTAGAAAATTTTGTACAGGTTTGGCAGACGAATCCATTTGGACAATATTTATTTAACAGTACGTTAGTTGCTATCTTGACAGTCACACTTAATTTACTTTTTTGTGCACTAGCAGCATATCCGTTGGCAAGACTAGAGTTTCGAGGCAGAGACTCAATGTTTACCGCGATTGTCGCGACGATTATGATTCCTTTTCAAATTGTCATGATTCCCTTGTATATTCTCACTGTTCAGTTAGGCATGAGAAACAGCTATTTAGGAATCATTTTTCCTGCACTTGCTTCAGCATTTGGCATCTTTCTACTACGACAGGCTTTTCAGGGCGTTCCCAAAGAGATGGAAGAGGCAGCACGCATTGATGGCTGTTCAGAATTAGGTTTATGGTGGTTTGTGATGCTTCCTGCGATTCGCCCTGCATTAGTCACTTTAGCGATTTTTGTTTTTATTGGCTCTTGGAGTGATTTCTTGTGGCCTTTAATCGTTATTGATCGACCAGAACTCTACACTCTACCTTTAGGAGTCGCAACGCTAGCAGGGACGTTTTCTCTCGATTGGCGCTTAATTGCTGCAGGTTCTGTAATCTCGATTGCTCCTGTGTTAATAGTATTTTTACTACTACAGCGCTACATTGTGCCAACCGAAACCGGAAGTGGAGTTAAAGGCTAGAAATTAACGCGGACGAATAACTTGAGGAGCTGCGATCGCCATTGCATCAAAAGTACCATTCTGATTATATGCTCCTGACCATACTGCAACCAACGAGTCACATAACTGTAGCATTTCAGCTTCACTGTGCATACCCCATACGGCAAGTGGTTTGCGAGTAGAATGAGACAATGCTAGTCGCCAGTTAATAGGAATACTAGGGGCAGCGTTATAGGCACCTGATAAAGCACCAGTGATTGAGCTGACATGCGGTTGACATGCTGCTCGCTTTACAGAAAGCTGAAAGTCTTCTAGGCTACTTAAGAAACAGTAAAACGCCAAAGCAACCGCACTACTGGGTTGTCCTAACACTGAGACAGCTTTTGCTAGGCTAGCTTGATGTTCTAATAAACTTTTTACCTGCATCAACTGTTGAGTTAGTGATGATTGAGGCGCTTCTATAAAATAAACGACTGATGAAATTAAGCTAGCTACCTGGAGTTTTTCTTTCAAAGACAATGCGATCGCATATCCAACAGCTAAAACTCCAGCAACTATTTCTGGATCGTCCTGCCATGATACAAACTGCCGCAAATTGTGTTTCAACTGAGTTTCGTTGTCGTGATAGAAAAGTGCGATCGGTAATGCCGCAATAATAGCTTTAACTGGATTAATAGGTATACTTTGGCTTGAGAAGTAGGAATGACTTGCACCCACATCCACGATCTCTTTTTGAATCAAACTTTGCGCTACTGCAGTTCCTAGACGTTCCCATAAAAAATCTTCTGCAGTAGAGCTTGAGACATCTGAATTTATTTCGGTGTTGACGAGGGAAAATCGACTCACATGTGTTAGCATGCCTCCAACCGCCGCGCCTAATAAAGTGCCGCAGAATCGACTACAGAGTGAGTAACGCATTGCTGCAATTTTTTGAGTATGACAACTGAGTCGTTTGTGATAGATAATTGCTCAGCTAATTTAATATTGTGTGTAATATCGTATCTTTAGCAAGTACAAGCCTCAGGATGACTTACTAAGATAATTAACTAACGCCTGTAGCCCCAAGCGATAGCTCTCTGCTCCAAAACCACTAATCTGCCCTAACACCACTGGCGCTATATAGGAATGATGACGGAAAGTTTCTCTTTGATAGATGTTGCTGATATGAACCTCCACTGCTGGTAGCATAACTGCAGTAAGTGCGTCTCGCAAAGCGACACTAGTATGCGTATATGCACCTGCGTTGATCAGTATACCTTGATGCTTATGCCTTGCTGTATGGATAGCATCTACTAAAACACCTTCGTGGTTTGACTGAAGGGCTGCAATAACTACATTTAGCTTCTTGGCTTCTTCTTCTAAGAGGCTATTAATATCTTCTAGATTGGTGAAGCCATAAACCTCTGGCTCGCGTTGCCCTAAGAGATTTAAATTTGGTCCATGTAGTACAAGAATACTGCTCAATTGCTACAGCTTAAAAATAAGTTTTATGAACTACTGATAGCGACGTTGTCTATCATCAACTGGAATAGGAATTGGCTCTGGTTCTGGTTCAGCTTCTGGTCCCAACAAAGTTTCTATTAGCCTACGTGCCCATTCCTTTAATTTTTCCAGTACTTTTTCTAAGTAGTCCATTGAATCGATTGCTCCTAAAATACGACCTAGATTGCTTCGCTGACCTAAACGAGAAAACTTTGCCTATGGCTGAATTTTAAGCTTGTAACTTTTACTTAATATTAAACTTATCATATCAGCTGAAACTGGACTCATGACACCATAGACAGATATCTTGCTAAACATGCCAAGTACGTGGGAGTATTTATCCTAGGATTTTAATTATAGTGGCAAGCAATACAAATCTGTAAGCGTATAGCAACTCTTAATTTTTTCTTTATGAGTAGCATTAATTACATGCTCTAATATTTTGTTGTCTATTAATGATCTTTTTCAAGTAGGTTTCGCCGTAGCAAGTCGAGGGCTGTGCAAGCACTTAAATGACGAATGAGAGATCGAGAACGATCTTGACCATAGCGGTGTTCAAAGACTTGCACTTTTTCATTTGATTGAGCCAATCCGATGTAAACAAGACCAACTGGTTTAGTAGAAGTACCGCCATCAGGTCCAGCGATACCAGTAATACTTAATCCCCAAGTTGTTCCGAGACGCGAGCGCACGCCTTCTGCCATTTGAGCTGCGACTGTTCTACTGACGGCTCCTTCTTGTTGGATAGCTTGAAGATTTACACCTAACAAAGATACTTTGACTTGGTTATCGTAGGAGATAACTCCGCCCATAAAGTAGCGCGAACTTCCAGGAATATCAGTCATCATTTGTCCCAGCCCCCACCAGTACAAGATTCAGCAACACTGAGCGTCGCATCTTCACGTTGTAACAATTGTCCTACCACAGAAGCTAACGAGTCCTCATCTTGACCGTAATAATTTAGCCCTGCAATTGCTTGGAGTTGTTGCTCAATGGGAGCTATGAGTTGTTCCGCTTCAGCTTGGGAATTGGCTTTAGCTGAGACGCGCAACTTTACTTCTCCACGGCTAGCATAAGGAGCTACTGTAGGATTTGGTAGGTTAAGAAATGCAGATGCTTTTTCTGCCAAAGCAGACTCAGCAATTCCCCAAAACTTTAACGTTCGACTGTAAATAATTTCTTGACCAAATCCTAAGTTTTTGAGGTATGGTACGGCATCTTGCCACATTCGTTGCATTTCTGATGGCACACCAGGAAAAGTAAGGATATGCAAATTAGAAATTGGCGACCAGATAATGCCAGGTGCAGTACCGGAAGAATTAGGCAAAACTTCGGCTCCTTCAGGAATCAATGCTTGCTTGCGGTTACTCGGTGTCATAACACGACCGCGAACAGCATATTTTTGAGCAATATCTTCTAGAATTTCTGGTTTTTCGACAAGAGGAACACCAAAAAAATCTGCGAGGGTTTCAGTTGTTAAGTCATCAGGAGTTGGACCAAGACCGCCAGTGAAAATGAGAACATTTGAGCGATCGCTAGCAATTTTGATGATCTGTTTGAGTCGCTCTGTATTATCTCCAACAACAGTTTGATAGTAATGAGGAATTCCTAGACTCGCGAGTTGCTGGGCTAGATATTGAGCATTTTTGTTCAAAATATCGCCCAATAGTAACTCGGTACCAACACAAATAATTTCAGCAGTCATATGATGAGCTTTTAACAATTAGCGTTTAGCTATTAGCTATGAATTAGTTTTTACAGTTTACGCTTATTGTCGAGCGTGCTTCCAAACTTGCCAGCTGGTGTAACTCAAAAGTGAGGTTGCAGCACAGGCGTAAGCAATACCACTAGGTATACCTGCAAAAGCTAGTGCTAACGTTCCAACCCAGAGAGTTAATGAGTAAATGAACAAAACTGCTAACCTGTGTGACAGCCCAGCACGTAATAGCCTGTGATGTAAATGACGCTTATCTGCATTAAAAGGCGATTTTCCCTGTCGCAGTCGTGCCAAAATGACTGCAGACATATCGACAATTGGTACTGCTAAAATCAGGTAAGGTAACACTACAGCGGTAACGGCTGTAGTCTTGGCAAGTCCAATGACACCCACACCAGCTAACGTAAAACCTATAAAATAAGCTCCGCCATCTCCCATGAAAATCTGAGCTGGATTAAAGTTATAGCGGAGGAACCCTAACGTACCACCGGCGAGAGCAGCTGCAATCAAAGCTGCTGCTGGTTGCTGCATAAACAGTGTCACGAATAGCATGACAGTGGCTGCTATTCCTGAAACTCCGGCAGCTAAGCCATCAAGTCCATCAATCCAATTAATGGCATTGACCATCCCAACTAGCCAAATCACCGTAAAAGGTAAACTCAGCCAGCCAAGTTGAATCAATCCAACAAAAGGAATACTCAAAAAGTCAATGTGTACGCCCATCTGCCAAACAACTCCCGCAATGATAACTTGCATCAGGAGGCGCAAGAAAGGCGATAAGCTAAACAAGTCATCTGCTAAACCAATCAAGAAGAATGCGATACCCCCAAGAGTGACACCCCATACTTCCCACTCTTTTGTTGGGGGTAAGATTCCAAAGCCACCAAGCGCCCAAATAATTAATAAAGCTACAACCGTCCCAGTAAAAATGGCAACTCCTCCTAGGCGTACCATAGGACGCTGATGTACTTTACGTTCGTTTGGTCGATCAACTCGTCCACTTTTGATTCCAAAAGTCTTAACAACAGGAGTCATCCAAAGGACGACTATGGCAGAGAAGAAAAAGGCAATTAGATGGTATAGCTGAATAGGCATCTGCAGATACTCAGTTGCAAGACAACGTCTCAGCCAAAGTTTACCTGCATTTGCTGTATTTGTGTGGACATTCAGTAGAGAAAAGTTGAAGAGGGGTGAGGGGTGAGGGGTGAGAGGTGAGTGGTGAGTGGTGAGTGGTTAGAGGAAGAGTAGGAGTGTGTGAGCGTTGTAGAGTAGGCGAGTTGTAGAGATTGAGAGATTTAATTGCTATTTTTCTCTCTTACGCAACCACTTGCCTACCCAACTACCTTCTGCTTTGCTACCCTTGTACTTGACCCCTTTTAATTATGCTAGTGCTGGTACTGAGATATTAAGATGTGGATAAAGTGGGAAGCGATCGCACAGTTGTGCTACTCTTTCTCGACAAGTTTGTGCTACTGTGTCATCTTCTGAATGCAGTAGGCGATCGGCGATAATATTACCAATTTCAGTAAATTCAGCATTTCCCATACCCCGCGTTGTCATGGCTGGCGAACCAAGGCGTAAGCCACTCGTCACAAATGGTGACTCTGGATCAAAGGGAACTGTATTTTTATTAGCAGTGATGTTCACACCGCTGACTAACTGATCGGCTTGTTTACCTGTCATACCGATGCTGCGCAAATCAACAAGCATCAAATGATTGTCTGTACCATCAGAAACAATCTTAAAGCCTCTCGATTGCAGCCCAGTTGCCAACACACGCGCGTTTTCAATAACTTGCGAGCTATAAATCTTAAATTCTGGTTTAAGTGCTTCTCCGAAAGCAACTGCTTTACCTGCAATGACATGTTCTAATGGTCCACCTTGACTACCAGGAAACACTGCCTTATCCAGCTTTTTCCCTATTTCTGCGTCGTGGGTTAGAATTAATCCGCCGCGAGGACCGCGCAGCGTTTTATGTGTAGTTGTAGTGACAACATCACAATAAGGAATTGGGCTAGGATGCAAGCCACTCGCTACTAAACCAGCAATGTGGGCAATATCAGCTAATAAGTAAGCACCAATTTCATCGGCAATACTTCTAAATTTCTCAAAGTCAATAATTCGTGGATACGCTGAATAACCACAAATCAATAATTTAGGACGGTGTTGTCGTGCAAGTTCACGAATTTGGTCGTAATCAAGTTGCTCGGTTTGTTGGCTAACACCATAATGACAAACTTTAAACCACTTACCAGAGACATTAACAGGAGAACCGTGAGTCAAGTGTCCTCCATGGGATAAATCCATGCCCATAATTGTGTCCCCAGGTTCCAGCAGTGTCAGAAACACAGCAAAATTAGCTTGTGCGCCAGAATGTGGTTGGACATTGGCATGCGCCGCACCAAATAGTTGCTTAGCACGCTCAATTGCGAGTTGCTCAATTTTATCGATGTACTCACAACCACCGTAGTAACGCTTTCCTGGTAAGCCTTCGGCGTATTTGTTAGTCAGTACTGAACCTTGGGCGGCTAAAACTGCTGCGGAAGTAAAGTTTTCGCTGGCAATTAACTCTAAATGATCGCGCTGACGCTGCAGTTCTGAGTTAATCAAATCTGCAATAGCAGGATCTGTTTGTGCGAGAAAGTCTAAGTTAGTGCGAGTCACTTGCTGATATCCCTAAAAATAATTTAGAACAGTGGTTATCTACCATCATCAATAGATTTTGCTAGCTAATTTTAGCGTTGATTGCACTTGTCCGGTTTCTTCATGCACGATCGCACTACTCTGTTCTTTGTAGCGGTCGATTACCTCAACTGCTCATCAGTATATTAAGCTGTGTATGAATTCTTACAGTATTTCTGAACTCCTACCATAAAATGGAATTAAGTCAATTGGGGGTTTTAAAGGAGGCAGCGGATGTTAGTGGTTTTGATAGAAGATCAAATCCTTGCCCCACATCAGGTTTGTCAAAGTTGTTTGCTTGCAGATCAAAGTGGACAACCCCGCTGGCGTCAAGGTCAACTACGCTGCGGTCAAGCACTGCATAAATTGGCAGCAAGTCAGCCAGATCAGTACCAATGTATAATGGGCTTCAGAATTGCCAATATTGAATAATCCATCAACCTTGTAGCGTGGAAATCTTCTCGTTCACGAAATTGATGTCAGTAATCTTAAGAGGACTATAGACCTGCGTTATCCTGTAGCTTAGTGACAGCACAAATTTAGGAGGAGAATAATGGCTTGGCGCGGGTCAACGACTGTTTGGGATAGAATTTTTGCTAGTCTTGCTTATTTATTACCATTAGTTGATGTTGTTGGGCTTCTACTACGTGTAGGTTTACAAAATACTATTTTTGGGGAATTTCCTGCACTGAGAATTGTTTTAGTGCCTTTGCTACCTTTGGTGCAAATCTACTTTGGTATACCATTTGTAGGGCTTATTGTTTTCTTTGTCTTGTTCTTACTAGTTGTCAGGAACGAACGGGTTAGTCACTTTATCCGCTTCAACACAATGCAGGCAATATTAATTACAATTGCGTTGTTCTTGTGCAGTATTTTGGTGCAAATATTAGCACCTGTGCCTGGTACGACTTTCGCAGTTGCAACGCTCGCTAATACTATTTTTCTCGGTGTAGTTATAGCGGCTGCCTACGCAGTTGTGCAGTCTTTGCTTGGTCGTTATGCAGAAATTCCTGCGCTCTCTGATGCAGTTTATATGCAAGTCCGCTAGGACTTCTCGAATGGTTGAACTACAGTGTATTCTCTAGAAATCACTGTATTTTCCAATCGACCAATTCCCTCAATTTCTACAACAACAAGATCGCCTAGTTGTAGCGGTCCTACACCGACAGGAGTTCCTGTCAACACGACATCACCAGGAAGAAGTGTCATGATCTGACTAATATACGACACCAGAACATCTGGTGAAAATACCATTTGATCAATACTGGCAGATTGTACTGGCTGCACTTGTTCATTGATAAACGTCTGTAAACGCGCTCCAGGACTGAGTTCTCGGACAATCCAAGGTCCCAGGGGGCAAAAGGTATCAAATCCTTTGGCGCGCGTCCATTGACCATCGCGTTGCTGTAAATCGCGCGCAGTAACATCATTGGCGATGGTATAGCCCCAAATTTTATTTTGTGCTTGCGCGGCTGTACAGCCGAAAGTGCGATCGCCAATAATTAATGCTAATTCTCCTTCGTAATCGACTCGCCGCGTTTGGGATGGATAAATAATCTCACCGCTAGTAGGAATAATTGCTGTAGATGGTTTGAGGAATAACAATGGCTCTCGCGGGACTTCTGTCCCCATTTCTGCAGCATGATCGGCATAATTTTTTCCAACTGCAACAATTTTAGAGGGAGAACACGGAGCTAGAATCTGGTAGCTTTCTGGTTCTAAATGTAACTCTGTAGGCTGACCTTGTAACCACGGAGGAGCATCAAGTACCTGAACGCTTTGGCTAGGTTTGAGTAACCCGTAGTAAATCCGTCCCTCTTGATTTTGAACTCGGACGTAGCGCTGCGCCATAAAGTGCCGTTATTCTATGTTTTGAGCTTAACGACTGCCAACTGTTGAGGCAAATCGCAATCTATCATAATCACACCTCAGCATACATTGCATAGGTTGATTAAGTTTGTAAGATATCATCTCATCTGTAGTTAACTTAGTCTTTTTTAGCAGCGATCGCTCACTACATAGGTTATGGCATAAATGACTAACTTTGCTAGAATTATAATTCCTTGTTGCTTGGGAAATATTTTGATGGCAATACAAACCATTAAAAGGCGCTCAAGCAGCCACGTTGTCCATAAGGAATATCGCTATGGCTTATACTTACGAAACAATGTACATTTTGCGTCCTGATCTAGGAGAAGATCAGGTGGCACAAGCTGTGACAAAATATCAGAACATGCTTGAAGAACAAGGAGCAACACAGCTTGAAGTTCAAAACCGTGGTAAACGTCGTCTTGCTTATGAAATCGCTAAGCATCGTGAAGGTATTTACGTTCAGATGAACTACCAAGCTCCTGGACGTGTTATTGCCCAGCTAGAACGAGCAATGCGATTGAGTGATGAGGTCATTCGCTATCTCACTATTAAGCAAGAAGTTGAAGTTATAGAAAGTACAGATTCACAGCAATTACCGGAAGAAGCAGTTGTTAGTTAGTATCTGACTAGATATACGGTATAAATCCCGCTTAACCGTATAGAAAGCGGGATTACTTTTTATGTATTTAAATTCTGCGATCGCGCAATGCTGCTATTAGCCACTCAGCTGAATAATAAGAAATCTTTTGCTAAAGGCTAATACAAGCTCATAAAAACTTATTTTAATTAAGTTAAATTCTGGACTCATCAACTGCATGGCTTTCCAACGCGCAGTAAGAGTAGATTGATAAGTTAACGGATTCTCTCAAAATAGCCACGCCTTATTGGCACGCATTCTTAATCCAAGGTTTTGTCATCAAGCGATGAGTTCAAATAATTGCAATTTAACACTCCTATTGCAATTGCTTATATTAATAAGCAAGACTAAATAATTGTCTCTTTTTGGTCGGGTTCTTGCACTGATTACCCTTAAGGAAAAATCCTAAGCTGCTAGGACAGCAGGCTCAGTCAAAGTCAAAACAGCATCATAACTTTCACAGATTTCAAAAACAGAATCAAGTTGAGTCAGTTCTAAAATTAACTTGATAGGCTCAGGTAAATGACATAACACTAAGCGACAATTGTTTCCTCGCGCAGCTTTCAACCCTGTAATTAAAGCTACTAAACCGGAGCTATCCATGAAATCAACTTGTGCAAGATCGACTACCCAAAGAGTACCGCGTTGTAGCATCAGCCTCATAAACTGAGCCTCTAATAGTTTGCTACCATCACAATCTAATCTTCCTTGTGGTTGAAGTACGAGCATTGGGCAATTTTCGTTTGTAATCGTCATATAGTTTGTGCGTGTAATTAACATTTGATAAAAATACAAAAATAGAAAATTTCATCTTTCAGAAAAGCAACTTGTAGAATCGCCCAAAAATATGGGTCTATTACACCTATGCAATCTTTAGATGAAACTGGTAATTACGTCTATTTATCTAAGTGGAAAAGACAAACCTTTGAATTAATCCAGTAACTGATCGACCTTAAAAGTCTATAAAGTTCGATTGTATTAATCATGTTTTCTCTACAGTTTTATTAACTGAGCAAAAAGCATGAGATACTGCTTAGACTGGATGAGAGGAAGTATGCCACTAAAAACCTCTATTAATTTGTTACTTTTGTAACATTACTTCAACTAATGTTTTTATTATTTGAACATATTGACTGTTTTCGTAGTTAAGTTTATGGCTTGTGGTCGTTAATGAAGTACGATCCTAAAGCTATACGTTTGAATCCCCCTACTATAAAACACTGACACAAAATGATCTCAGTAGATTTGGGGAGCTTTACGAAATCTTTATTAGGTAAAGCTGCTTTTTTAAAGCTTTCATAAAGTAAAAACGAAAAATAAAATATTCAACGATAATAGAGGTTTGTGTTTCTGGGCGATGTACCTAACTAAAAGTCTTTAATTGCCAGTTAGCAACTTTTAGAGTATGCATCCAAAAGGGATATATAACTTTAGATAGATTAACTAGAATCTTAAAAGAAAAACCGTATCTCCTATTTGACAGCCCTAGCAAAACCAAGCCAAGATGGAGAAAACGTAAATCTTTGTAAAGGCTGCGGGAATGTCTCTGGAGTTTGTATCACTGGAGAAGATCCAGGAGTTTGCACATTATTACGGCTACTGGGCAATATTTATCGGTATTTTGCTAGAGAACTTGGGAATTCCCATCCCAGGAGAAACTGTAACCTTAATTGGAGGTTTTCTAGCTGGTAGTCAAGAACTCAATTATTGGTTTGTTCTAGGTAGTGCAATCTTGGGCGCTGTTCTTGGTGGCACTTGCGGATATTGGATTGGCAGATATACGGGTTGGGAATTTATTCTTCGTACTGCTGGTTTTTTTCGTATTCCCGCAGTGCGGTTAGAGGAACTGAAAGACAAATTTAGTCAAAATGCAGCTAAAGCAGTATTCTTTGGGCGATTTATTGCTTTGTTACGCATCTTTTCAGGGTTATTAGCTGGAATAGCTGGGATGTCTTTTGCCAAGTTTTTTGTATACAACTTAGCTGGGGCAGCCGTATGGGCATCTGTGATGGTTACTTTAGCTTTCTTTGTAGGACAGGTTGTGTCTTTAGAACAGTTAGTGTCCTGGGTAGGTGAATTTGCCATCTTAGCCTTAGCTATTGCTACTGCTTGGATTGTTGTTCCCTTGTGGTGGGAGTCACGCCAAGTTAAGAAAATTGCCAGTGAAGACTAAGAGCAGAGGAGCAGAGGAAGCAAGGGAGATAGAGGGCTTTGAGATTTGAGTCGTGAAGTGTTGAGTTTAAGAGAGTGATGAGTTATGAAGAGTCTTTTAATTCAAAACGTGCTAACGCACCGCTACGCTAACATAACTCATAACTAACCACTAGCCACTCAACGCCAGTTCGACGCCACTTGCTACAACGAGGGGCGACGAAGTCCGCGATAGCGCCACCCCCGCAACGCAGTGGCTCACGCGGAGTTCTACAGGGCGCGGGAACCTCCGCAACGAATCCGCTCCTCAACGGAGGATACCTCCGCACACGACTGGCTCCTCCTCACCCCTCATTCCTAACCCCTAACGTGCTTTGACCAAATTCGAGTTGGTAGTCCCCAAACGTAGATGAATCCTTCTGCAGCTTTGTGATCAAATTGATCGTCAGCACCGTAAGTTGCTAAATCTGGAGTATAGAGAGAATTATCAGACCAGCGCCCGACAATCGTTGCGTTCCCCTTGAAGAATTTAAGACGCACAGTACCAGATACACGCTCTTGGGTTTTTTGCACAAAAGCATCGAGTGCACCTTTGAGCGGACTGTACCACAACCCGTTATAAATCATTTGGCTGTAAGTTTCTTCAATACCACGCTTGTAGTGGGTGACATCTGCTGTTAAGGTGAGGCTTTCTAAGTCGCGGTGCGCTTGAATTAAAACCAGCAAAGCTGGTGTTTCGTAAATTTCCCGTGATTTGATCCCGACTAAGCGGTTTTCTACCATATCAATGCGCCCAACACCGTGATTACCAGCAATTTGGTTGAGTTGAGCGATCAGTTCTACAGGTGCGATCGCATCTTTATTTAGTTTGGTAGGAAGACCTTGCTCAAAGCTGATTTCAATGTATTCTGGCGTGTCGGGAGTATCAGCGATCGCCTTTGTCATCAAATAAATTTCTTCAAGTGGTTCGGTGCGGGGATCTTCTAAAGGTCCTGCTTCGATGCTGCGACCGAGTAAGTTACGGTCAATACTATAAGGCGAGGATTTTTTGACTGGCGCTGGAATACCGAAGCGCTCGCCATACGCAATTGTTTCCTCACGGCTCATTCCCCATTCGCGTGCTGGGGCTAGCACTTTCAAATTTGGGTTAAGTGCAGCAATAGAAACATCAAACCGGACTTGATCGTTACCTTTACCAGTACAGCCATGCGCAACCGCATCTGCACCGTACTTTGCTGCCGCTTCTACCAGAAGCTTCGCAATGAGGGGACGCGCCAAAGCTGTTGACAGCGGATAGCGATTTTCATATAAAGCATTTGCCTGAATTGCAGCAAAGGCATAATCTTTAACAAAGCTTTCTTGTGCATTGATGACAAGCGATTCGCTAGCACCTGATTGCAGTGCTTTTTGTTTAATTGGTTCTAATTCATCTCCCTGCCCTAGATCTGCGGCTAAGGTAATAACTTCTGCAACACCCCACTCCTGTTTAAGATAGGGAATACAGACGGAGGTATCTACTCCACCGGAGTATGCTAGTACAACTTTGGTAGCACGACCCATTGATTCCTCGATTTAGCAAAACAACGAGTGATTATTATCTAACTAATTTATGCGCATTCTTGTCAGCCATGGCACAGATTTATTTATCATTCTGTCATAAGTCATGATGAGTTATGAATGAATAGGGATTTGCGGCAATAGTATTAATGGGTAAAATCCGTGACGATCAAACCATTCGCCAATTGCTAACAGCTAATCGCTTTATTATGCCTTTTGTAGGTGGTGCTAGGGGGAAGCGTGTTTTTTAGTATTGTGATTCCAACTTACAATCGTCAGCCGATTTTAGCGAAATGCTTAATAGCCCTCGAACAGCAACTTTTAGCAGCTGATAGCGCCATTGAGGGTTACGAAGTTGTCTTGGTAGACGATGGTTCGACAGATGGCACTTTAGAGTGGTTGCAAGACAATGCTGCTGAGTTTCCTCATGTGCGATCGCATGTGCAAGATCATCAAGGACCAGCAGCCGCGCGGAATTTGGGTGTAGAGCGCGCGCAGGGAGATACGATTATTTTTATTGATAGCGACCTCGTTGTTACAGAAAATTTTCTCCAAGCTCACGCTGACGGGCTACAGCAAGCACAGCAAACCTACGGTAGCGATCGCGTTTTTACCTATGGTCTTGTCATTAATACTTGCAATTTTGCCGATCCTACGGCAGAGCCGTACAAAATTACCGATTTTTCCGCGGCTTATTTTGCGACAGGGAATGTGGCGATCGCCCGTCAGTGGCTAGAAAAAGCAGGGTTATTTGATACTCGATTTCAACTTTATGGCTGGGAAGATTTGGAGTTGGGAGTACGCTTAAAACAATTAGGCTTAAAACTTATCAAATGCCCTGCAGCAGTAGGCTATCACTGGCACCCTCCCTTTAACCTCAAGCAAATTCCTAACTTAATTGAAAAAGAAATTCAGCGCGGGCGTATGGGAGTTTTATTTTATCAGAAACACCCCATTTGGGAGGTGCGCATGATGATTCAAATGACTTGGTTGCACCGTTTGCTTTGGGGACTGCTTTCACTCGGTGGTAATCTCAACGAACGTAGCTTGGCTCCTATGCTTCAGTGGTTAATCGATCAGGGTAAACCGCAGTTAGCCCTGGAAATTGCGCGGATTTTTCTAAATTGGTACAACGTTCAAGGTGTTTACTCGGCTTACTCTCAAATGCAGTCTGCTTCCCGCGCCAAGTAGGGATTTTAGTGTGATACACTAGGAGAGTTGACAAAAATCGCACATCCAGTTTTTTCGGGTGTTTCCTGTAAGGAAATACACCTGGATGGAGGATTAACCCGAAATAGGAGAAAATATGCCGGTTGTCTCATTGGCGCAAATGATGGAGGCAGGAGTTCACTTTGGGCATCAAACCCGACGGTGGAATCCTAAAATGGCTCCATATATCTATACCTCCCGCAATGGAGTGCATATCATTGACTTGGTACAAACTGCCCAGTTAATGGACGATGCGTATCAGTATACGCGTACTGCCGCAGAACAAGGTAAGAAGTTCCTCTTTGTCGGTACAAAAAGGCAAGCAGCCGGAATCATCGCTCAAGAAGCAGCACGTTGTGGTTCGTATTACGTTAATCAAAGGTGGTTGGGCGGAATGCTGACTAACTGGACAACAATTAAAACGCGTGCAGAGCGGTTAAAAGAATTAGAGCGCCGCGAAGAAAATGGAGCACTAGATTTGTTACCCAAAAAAGAAGCTTCGGTACTGCGCCGCGAGATGGCAAAGCTACAGAAGTATTTGGGTGGAATTAAAACAATGCGGAAAATTCCTGATGTAGTCGTGATTGTAGACCAACGTCGGGAGTACAATGCCGTACAAGAATGTCAAAAGCTAGGGATTCAAATTGTGTCAATGTTAGATACTAACTGCGATCCTGATGTAGTTGATGTTCCCATTCCAGCTAACGATGACGCAATTCGCTCAATCAAGCTAATTGTCGGCAAATTAGCAGACGCAATCTATGAAGGACGTCACGGTCAACTAGAAGCAGAAGAGGAATACGATTACGAAGGTGCAGAGGAAGATCTCGAATACGACGAAAGCGAAATCGAGTATACTGACTCATTGCTACCAGATGAAGAAGAGGAACAAACCGAAGAAGAATAGAATATAGCTTTCAGGTAATTCCAGAAAGCTCTAATTTAGTTAAGTAGGAAATTGAGGCAAGATGGCGGAAATATCTGCACAAGTCGTCAAAGAGCTACGCGAAAGAACCGGCGCTGGCATGATGGACTGCAAAAAAGCGCTGAAAGAAAACGACGGTGATATGGACAAAGCCATTGAATGGCTGCGACAAAAAGGTATCACCTCTGCTGACAAAAAAGCTGGGCGCGTAGCAGCAGAAGGACTCGTAGGTAGCTACATTCACACTGGCGGTAGAGTTGGTGTATTAGTAGAAGTCAACTGCGAGACAGACTTCGTGGCTCGTCGTGAAGAATTTCAAACGCTGGTGCGGAACATCGCCATCAAGTCGCGGCTTGCCCGAATGTCGAGTATGTCAAAGTAGAAGATATCCCAGCTGATATCGCCCAAAAAGAAAAAGAAATCGAAATGGGGCGGGACGATCTGGCGAAAAAACCAGACAACATCAAAGAAAAAATCGTTCAAGGTCGAATTGAAAAACGCTTGAAAGAAATGACTTTGATGGATCAACCCTATATTCGCGATCAGAATATTTCTGTGGAAGATCTAGTGAAACAAGCGATCGCTCAATTAGGTGAAAATATCCAAGTGCGTCGCTTTGTCCGCTTTGTCTTAGGCGAAGGTATCGATAAGCAAGAAAGCAATTTCGCAGAAGAAGTCGCTGCGCAAATGGGCAGTAAGTAAAATTAGGGGTTAGGGTGATAGCGATTAGTGGCTAGTGAATAGTAATTAGTTTTGAGTTTTGAGTTTTAAGTTTTGAATTAAAAGAATTTTGAACTTTGAGTTTTCGTAACTCATAGCTCAACACTCAAAACTTCCCCTCGCCCCTCACTCCTAGTTTTTGAGGCAATGGCAACAATTGAACAAATTAAACGAGAGATTGCAGCTTTAGAAGAAGCGTGTCGCGTTCTGGCAGAAGAACTTTATGCGGCTTACACTAGTTATTTCATAGCCTTAGCGAAAGCTGTGCGACAACAAGCAATCTTAGCTACTTATCACTTGTGTACGCAGGGCTATCCAGAAGCGTTTTTGAGTTTATCTTTTAGCCAGCGGCAACAATTGCAGCAAGATGTACGTAAGGTAATACGAGAAGCAATTGATCAGTTATTAGCGATAACACAGGTTGAGGAAAAAGAAAACTTAGAACAAGAAATTAGAGAAGATATCAAACTGGAAGCTACAGAAGAGGCATTATTAGAATCTGTTAGTCCTCCTACATCAAGTTTTAGTACTCTGGTGAGATTTCCAACAAATCCGATAGATTTGCTCAAGTGGCAGCAAAATATTGAGCAGGCGATCGCCTCGCAACTGAAAACGATTTCGCGTGAAATTAACTATCTACTTCAGCAAGCAAAGATTTTACCAGAGAAACTCCCCTTTCCATTGCTCGATGCAGCATTAAACGCACCGGAACTTCCAGCTGAAGCGACTGCTGGACCGCCAAATTTATTAAACTTATTAGTAGAAGCAGAAAGCAATAGCAATCAAGAAGAATCCAGCGTCACTACGCTTGTTGCTATCTATCTACGGCTAGGCGAAATTGAGTTTGCTGATGCGACAATAAGAACTGAGCGCAACCACATTCGTCATCTAGAAACCCGAAGCCGCACTTTATTGAAAGAATATTACAAGAAACAGCGCGAGCAAGCCATTGCAGAAGCAGAAGCAGCGTGGCGTGCTAGCTGGTTTGAAGATTAGCATTGTATTACCGCTGTGCAGAGTTAAGAATAATGAATGAAGTTAACTCAAAATTCAAAACTTTGAAATTACCTAGTCCAAATTTAAGTATTAAAGTTATAAAGAGAACCGATCGCTCTCGGCTGACTTGCTAATCACTTATGACATCACTAGATTTAGGGCGATTGCAAAAAGCATTGGCAGTAGAAGCAGAACGCGGCTTTGCTGATTTAATAGGTAAGCAATATCGCTTTAGTGAATTTCTCTGTCTTAGTTTTGGTAAACCTCCGGTAACTCTGCCGTTAGATGAGCGTCAACGGTGGCAAGAAATAGCAGCACAATTTGCCAAATATCCAGAATTGCCATTAGAAGAACGACAACACCTCGTAGCTGAAGCACGAAGATGCGTGTATCATACACAACGATATCAGCGTGGGGACAATGTCACAAAGCAAAGTACAAAAGAGCGATCGCCCCACTCAACAAAAACGAAACTCCCGCCGACAACACCCTTAGTACAACCGCTACAGACAGAAGCCGCAATCCGCATTGCACCGAATCCAGAGCAACCTTTAAAAAGCTTACCCGAAGTAGGAGTGAGAAGAAGTGGTTACTTAGCAAAACTGGGGTTGTATACAGTACGCGACGTTCTATTTTATTATCCCCGCGACCACATTGATTATGCACGACAAGTCAATATCAAAGAATTGCAAGCAGGAGAGACAGTAACACTATTAGGAACAGTCAAACGCTGTACTTGCTTTAATAGCCCGCGCAATCCTAAATTAACGATCCTGGAACTTGTCCTTAAAGATAATACTGGTCAAATTCGGATTAATCGTTTTTTTGCAGGGGCGCGATATAGTCATCGTGGTTGGCAAGAACAACAAAAACGTCGCTATCCTGTAGGTGCAGTTGTTGCTGCTTCTGGATTAGTCAAAGAAAGTAAATATGGTTTAACGCTAGAAGATCCTGAAATTGAAGTTTTAGCGCATCCAGGAGATACGATTGATTCGCTGACAATCGGTCGAGTCGTACCAGTGTATGCTTTGACAGAAGGCGTAGGTGCAGATATGGTACGCAAAGCAGTTACGGCAGCTTTACCTGCGTGCGTACATCTCAAAGACCCCTTGCCATTTCGCCTGCGCGACAAGTATGGTTTGATGGAATTAAAAGCGGCGATCGCAAATATTCACTTTCCCTCAGATAGCACTTCTTTAGAACTGGCTCGACGTCGCCTTGTCTTTGATGAATTTTTCTATTTACAACTTGGTTTACTACAACGCCAACACAAAGCACGTCAAATTCAAAACGGTGCAGTTTTAGCGCGTACTGGAAAACTTATTCAAACATTTTACCAACTACTACCCTTTGAACTGACTAACGCTCAATCGCGAGTTGTTAACGATATCCTCGATGACTTACAAAAACCAGTACCGATGAACCGTTTGGTACAAGGAGATGTGGGTTCGGGGAAAACTGTAGTTGCTGTCATAGCAATCTTGGCAGCGATTCAATCAGGTTATCAAGCAGCGTTAATGGCTCCGACAGAAGTGTTAGCAGAACAACACTATCGCAAATTAGTCAGCTGGTTTAATCTGTTGCATTTACCCGTAGAACTGTTAACAGGTTCTACAAAAACTGCAAAACGCCGCCAAATTCATGCTCAACTAGAAACAGGTGAATTACCGCTATTGGTCGGTACTCATGCTTTGATTCAAGAAAAAGTCAACTTTCAACGTTTAGGTTTAGCTGTGATTGACGAACAACATCGTTTTGGTGTAGGACAACGGGCACAGTTACAGCAAAAAGGCGAATCTCCCCACGTCCTGACAATGACAGCCACTCCCATTCCCCGTACGCTAGCGCTAACATTACATGGCGATTTAGATGTTAGTCAAATTGACGAACTACCACCAGGAAGACAACAAATTCAGACAACAGTTCTATCAGCAAAAGAACGCAGTCACGCCTACGACTTAATTAACCGCGAAATTGCTCAAGGACGTCAAACTTATATCGTTTTACCTTTAGTAGAAGAATCAGAAAAGTTAGATGTACGGGCGGCTGTCGAAGAACATCAACGACTCCAAGAAAGTATTTTTCCGCAATATCAAGTAGGCTTACTTCATGGTCGGATGAGTTCAGCAGATAAAGATGTTGCTATTAATCAATTTCGTGACAATCAAACACAAATTTTAGTGTCAACAACCGTCATTGAAGTAGGAGTTGATGTACCCAATGCAACTGTGATGATGATTGAAAATGCTGAGCGTTTCGGTTTATCGCAACTGCATCAATTACGCGGTCGTGTCGGTCGGGGTGCAGCAAAATCTTACTGTCTTTTGATGAGTAATTCTAAAGCAGAAACTGCAATATCGCGGTTAAAAGTCTTAGAACAATCGCAAGATGGCTTTTTCATTTCAGAGATGGATATGCGCTTTCGCGGTCCTGGAGAAGTCTTAGGGACAAGACAATCAGGATTACCAGACTTTACTTTAGCAAGTCTTGTAGAAGATCAAGGAGTTTTGGAATTAGCAAGAGCCGCCGCAGAAACAGTAATTGAACTTGATGCAACTTTAGAACGCTGGCGTTTGATGAAAGCTGAGTTGGAATATCGCTATCAAAAATTGATGGGTGGTGCTATCTTGACGTAGGTAATAGGTAATGGGTAATAGAGAGTCGTGAAGTGTTGAGTGTTGAGTTTAAGAAAGTTTAATTCAAAATTCAAAACCCTTAACCACCCTGAAGTTATGTTTATTTTTACCCACTTCCTTAACTACTTATATATTGAGTTGGTAAAACCGATAGAATTTTAATAGAGGTATATAGTTAGACATTGCTACGGGTTGACGAAATCGACAACCTAGTAAAAATTTATTGGCAATAAAGTTATGATTCAATTCAGAAAAATATTGAGTGCAGCTAGTGCAATTACACCTTTAGTTTTTGGTGCAGTACTTGTCACAATGCCATCAGCACCAGTCGCGGCGCAATCAGTAGTATTTGGTCAAGAAGCTCCTGACAGAGTCAGTCAACCGCAGATGGTAGGTTCTTTTATCTACGGTAGTCCTATTCCAACTCCTATGCCTGTAGATCCTGTCACTGGATTTTCTGTTCGTCGGACTCCAATAAATTCATGGAATTCTACTCCTACGAGGAGAACAGGTACAGTTGTTAACTCTACGCTAGTTAATCCTGTTTTAGTTAATCCCACCATTCGCGATTCCACACTAATTAATCCAGTTATTCTCAATTCAGGATATCGCCGTGTTGACATACCTTCACGCGTTATTGTTGTCCCCTATTAGAGCTAGGGGAGCAGAGAAGATAGAGAGTCGTGAAGTGTTGAGTTACGAAAACTCAAAGTTCAAAATGTGCTAAGGCACCGCTACGCTAACAAAACCCAAAACTAATCACTAGCCACTAGTCACTAGTTACCCTAACCTCTGACCCCTCACCCCTTTCTACCCCATAAACTCAGAAGCTACAATCATTGAGCCAATACCACTATCGGTAAAGATTTCTAGCAGTAAAGCGTGAGGAATTCTCCCATCGATGATATGGGCAGCATGAACGCCTTGGGCGAGCGATCGCACGCAACAGTTAACTTTTGGAATCATTCCACCGCTCACAACGCCTTGTGAGATTAGTTCTCGCGCTTGTTGAATGTCTAGTTTATGCAGCAAGCTAGAAGGGTCTTTATACTCTTTCAAAATTCCTGGCGTATCAGTCAGTAAAATTAATTTTTCCGCACCTAATGCGGCAGCAAGTTCACCTGCGGCAGTATCGGCATTGATATTATAAGCTTGACCTGTTTCGTCTGCCGCCACACTTGACACAACAGGAATATAACCGCTCTTAACTAGCGCCTCCAAAATATTGACATCCATACTCGTGACTTCTCCGACAAAGCCAATACCTTCTTGACCTTGAGGACGTGCTTTGATCAAATTACCATCTTTACCACACAATCCAACCGCAGAGCCGCCAGCACGGTTAATTAGAGAGACAATTTCTTTGTTAACGCGACCAACTAACACCATTTCTACGACATCCATTGTTGCCGCATCCGTGACGCGCAAGCCATTTTTAAATTGTGGTTCAATTCCCAACTTATCTAACCAGCTATTAATTTCTGGTCCACCACCGTGAACAACGATTGGTCGTAGCCCTACATAAGATAAAAATACAATGTCGCGAATAACTTTATCTTTAAGCGAACTATCTTTCATTGCCGCACCGCCGTATTTTACAACAACGGTTCTTCCGGCAAACTGTTGAATATAAGGCAGTGCTTCACTCAGGACTCGAACACGGGTGGCTTCAGTTTCTCTAATATATTCGCTATCGTTGAACATAAGCAGGTTTTATAAAGCAAAAAGTATGCATTGCAGTTTAAAAGAATTTGTGTTTTTCAACAATCTCAATTGCAACAATTTAAAATCTAAAGTTGTGTTGTAGGTGTCTCGCCCGCCTTCTTCAAGACTTGAGGAATTGCTGCTAATATTCGCGTAGCAAGTTGTTCTGGCGTTTCTTCCAAATTTACATTAACTCGGAGATCTGCTTGTGAATAAAGCGGTTGTCGTTGTTGCAATAGAGTTTCTAGCTGTGTGCGCAAGTCACCTGCTTGGAGTAATGGTCGAGTTTCATCAGTATTTAAACGGGTATAGAGCAATTCTATCGGTGCATCAAGCCAGACAATTAAACCGTGGTGCAAATAACTCCAATTTTCGCGTCGCAGGACAATACCACCACCCGTGGCGATCGCTAAATGTGTATAAGCACAAACTCTTGCTAAGACTTGAGTTTCTATCTGCCTGAACGCTGATTCACCAGTTGTCGCAAATACTTCGCTTATTGATTGCTGTGTTACTTGAGTAATAATCTCATCTGTATCCACAAATTTATAGCCGAGTTTGGTTGCTAAGACACGCCCTACTGTTGTTTTACCAGTTCCCATCATGCCAACTAAGTATAAGTTGACTCCTTTCAATAAATTATTTTGCTCAACTGACTTGTTCACAACCTTATCGTTCAGTTACTTACTATTGATTAATATTAAAACTGTAATATAAAAATCTTAAACACTTCATAAATTTCTTTTTTCTCTGTGCTTGCTGCACTGAAGTGGTTCATTAAAGAGTTGTTCTAACTCAAATAAATTTGCTATAAAACTTGTCAGTTTTGGCTACTGTGCTCAAATAACTTTGAATATTTCCCTTTTTTAGAAAAGAGATATCTTGATGATTTTTGATACTTTGATAGATGCGATCGCTTAATTGTTCAACTATATAAGCAGTGAAACACTTTTTTTGAATAATCTGAGAAGCATTACTATCTACAATGTTTCGTCGTTGTAGAAAAGCGATCGCATCCAAAATTTCTAAGTTTGAAGCGTCGAGTGGTATTTTGCTTTGTAGATTCGAGACTAAATTAAACTGAGGATTTAGTGTTAGCCAGTACAAAACTTGTTCTTCTAGCACAGATAAACGAGATAACTGCTGAGCAATAACTTCTCTCATCTCGCTAAAATTAATACTTTCCTGTGCTATAAGTTTGGTAATATTATTAGCAAATACGTCTTGAATTACTGTCGCAGCAATTTTAATAAATAAGGGATTACCAGAATAGTAATCAACAAGAAAGTCACATTCTTCTTCGGAGAAATTGACAACTCCTTTAACTTGCAAAATTGAAGCAACCTCAGTACAACTGAGTCCTGAAATTTTTAATACTCGCACTGGTAAGGCGGTACCTTGGATAGCTGCAATCTCATGAGGTTGTTCTCGGCTAGTAAAAACTAAGCAGCTTTGATGTGGCGATTCTCCAAGACGTCGAATGAACTCGGCATAGCCTTGGTAGCCTTCGATATATTGAAAAGAGCGATCGCCAGTATCTAAAATAGCCTCAAGACCATCAAGTACAATCAGGCAACGAAAAGCGCGGAGATATTGTAAAAGCTGCGAAATTTGAGCGTGGGTATCTTTAGCAGGGGAAATTGATTCAGTCGCAAAAAACTGCAGCAGTTGCTCTAATATATCTTCTATGCGTGGTGCGAAGCAAAGCGATCGCCAAATAACATATTGAAAATGTCCTTGAACTTGTTCAGCAATTTTTACTGATAAAGCTGTTTTACCAATCCCACCCATGCCTAGCAGGGCAACAATGCGACACCGATCGTCAACAATCCATTGCTGTAGCGATCGCAGTTCTTGATTTCGTCCGTAAAATATTTGAGCATCAATTGCTTCGCCCCAATCTTGTTTGGGCGTTGTCACGATATTATCTAAGTGTTGATTTGGCAGCGGAGTAGATGCATCATTTATCTTGGCAGTTAAATTTCTATATCCCGCCTTTTCTAGTAGTTGAGCAACGCGACTCCAATTTTGAATTTTAACCGAGTCTCCTGTTTGAAAACTCAACATCTCTTCTATATACTTATATAATCCATTTGATAAATAAACTCTGACTGTACTGCTACTACGGTTTTGATAAATAATGCTGGCTATCTCTGCTGGACTGTAGCCACACAGTAATCCTCTAAGCAATGATCTTTCTACAGCAGTCAAAGACTTTTCCTTTGCTTTGGCTAAATCCATGTACAGCTTGTCTAAATTCCAGAGTTCCTCTGCGGCTGTAAATTGTGACTCCACTAGCTTTGTTTTAGAGTGCATTTTTTCATTAACTTTTAATTTTTGTTGCTACACAATAACAATGTAGTTGATTTTTTTTTAACGATTAACAGCGTTAAGCTAACGATTTACATAACGATTGTTAGGTGATAAATTACTTATAACTTAGTTATCTTTGGCTTAATTGATTATCTGATTATTGAAACTTTATCAATTCTTGTACGTCACAACATGATAGGGTTTGCCTTGCGCTCAAGCAAAGTCTAACTTTAATTACTTGTGTTGCTAACGCTACTATGCCTAACTTGAACTCCAACGATCAATAAGTACAAATCTTTGTTAGTTCGTAGGTAGTTCCACCCTTCAGGTGTTATGGATGAGGTTTAAAGCATGGCTTTGATTCGTGAACTAGTGCAGAAGACACTAAAAACTGGCTACTTAACTATTGAGGCAGAGGAACAACTGCGACAATTACTCACAACTCAATACGACCTAGAAGACTTCAATGCTTTCATGGCATTACAGGAAGCTGCCATGATGGGTCAAGTCAAGCAAGAATCTCGCGAACGGTTTCAATACGCAGCACTTGAGCAATTCACTTAGTGCGCTATCTAGCTAAAATTGAACATTAAATTAAGTAAAATTGTGTTCTAGTAAGATGGGCGACGCTGTCAACTGCGTCTGACTTAGCATATTTTATTTCAAGGGTGAATTATTCTCATCCTCAAACTCGTCATCCTCAAAGCCCCAATCCTCGTCTTCCTCCGTTGTATTTGTCCTACTACCATAAGGTGGCGTAATCACACGATAGTCAGCATCATAGATTGATTCAGTCTTACCAACACTGGAGTTTTTTGGTTCGTTAGAACTATACGAGTAAACAGAAGATTGATTGCTGCTAGGATTAGGTCTGACTTCGTAAGTTTTAGAGTCTTGGATAGTTGTGTCTGGGCGAGATTCTTGCGGTGTTGTGTTTTCTGCAAAATCCCAGTCATCGTCTGTAGAATTATCGCTACTCCAATCATCAATTGTGTCACTCGTTGTAGACGCGGATGCTGATGAAGATGTAGCACTCGCTGCTGTTGTGTATTCTTGCTTGACAGTACGTTGATTTTGACGTGGTGAGGTGCGATCGCCAATACTACGCCGCTTTACTTGGCTTTGAGCGAAATAATTTGACGTTTTGAATAAACCCGCGATTAGTAATGCAGAAAATGCTCCAGCAGCTATGCTGAGTAAAATCCACACCGCTAGTGGTAGCGCTAGCGATCGCCCACCCAAAAAGACAAGTGGAAGGACGGGGGACCAGTTTTGCAACAGCAACAAAGTTAGTCCTCCCAACACCACCAATAGCAAAAGTAGTCGCAAAACAGGCATAGTTCTAGGTGATAGGGTACTACCCTTCTATTTTCGCTCTAATCACGTCCCTGCCATCGTTGAATGGGAATACAATCAATATCAAGCTGATCCAAAGCACGGGCAACAACAAAATCAACTAAATCTTCAATTGTTTGCGGTTTGTGGTACCAAGCAGGAATTGCCGGAACAATTCTTGCACCAGCTTCAGCCAGCATTGTTAAGTTTCTTAAGTGAATTAAACTAAAAGGAGTTTCGCGCGGTACAAGAACCAATTTGCGTCCTTCTTTTAGTTGCACGTCTGATGCCCGCTCAAGCAAGTCTGAACTCAGCCCAGCCGCAAGCTTAGCTACAGTACTCATACTACAGGGAATGACAACCATACCGAGAGTGCGGTAGGAGCCGCTGGCAATACTCGCTCCCACATCGCCCCAGTGGTGACAGTAGAGTTTTCCTTGTTCCACACCAACACCAGCTTGCTGCCGCCAGAACTGCTCTTGCTGCAAGGGTTCTACTGGCATCCGGATATTTTGCTCAGCTTGCCAAACCATGTACGTTGATTTAGAAGCAACGAGTTCGACTGCGTATTCAGCAGCTAAGAGAAACTTGAGCGCACGAACAGCGTAAATTAACCCTGATGCTCCAGAAACTCCTAAGATCAGGGGTGAGGGAGAGCCAGTGTCGTGCGGAGGTGTCCTCCGTTGAGGAGCCACTGCGTTGCGGGGGTTCCCCTCGTTGTAGCAAGTGGCGTCGGACTGGCGTTGAGTGGTGAGTGGTGAGTGATTAGACACAAGATTATTGGGTTTACTCCTCGTCAAGATAAAAATCAGAATCGGAATTAAGATCTTCCAAATCAGAATTAAAATCGTCGTCGTTATCTTCTAGCAAACCCTCATCTTGGAGTAGATCGCCTTCGGCGTCACCATTGACTGTGACTAAATCAATTTGTTGGCGATAGTAGTCTACATTTTTCACTTGGACAGCAACGCGATCGCCTAAGCGGTAAGCAGTACGACTTTTACGACCAAAGAGTGCTTGTTGCCGCGCGCGATACTCATACCAATCGTCTTTGAGCGAGCTAACGTGAACTAACCCTTCAACGCGTAGTTGTTTACCATTAGCATCTGGAACCGTAATTTCTACAAAAAAGCCGTAAGATTGAACACCAGTGATCAGCCCTTGAAAAACTTCTCCAGTCCGCTGTTTCATTAATTGTGCTTTTTGCAACCCAGCGAGATCTTCTTCGGCTTCTTGTACTTCTTTTTCGCGATCGTTCAGTTGCACAACAAGTCTGGCAAGATCTGTTTCTAACTCTTGCTGAATATCTGGTGGTAAGACATTCCACGTGACATTACCGTGAGCAGAACTATGTCGTAGGTTCACCCGCTCTTTGGCTCGTGTTGTCCGGCGATCGCGTCCTTGCTCAAATAAGGTGTGTAACACGCGCTGCAATAGTAAATCAGCATAACGCCATAAAGGCGAATTTCCTCGAGCGTAAGTTGGTAAGGCTAAACCAAAGTGCGATTGGGGAGCAACGCTGTAAACACTTGGCTTAAGTGTCGCTTGCAGAAGATATGTCAGTACTTGCTCAGAGTCAGGTACTTGCGCAAATTGCTCGGTAAACGCTTGAAAGTCAGCCGATGAAATATTGTCTTCTTGCTCAAGTTGCAGTTCTACACCGAGATTGCTTGCCAACTTGATCATCTCCTGCACATCTTCAGAATCAGGAGCAGGTTGAGTGCGATAGATTGCAGGAATTTCCAAAGTTTGTAGATGTTGTGCGATCGCCTGATTTCCTAACAACAGCAACTCGGTTAGTAACGATTTCACTGGTGCGTCATCGGCGACAACCACTCCCAATGACCCCTCATCATAGTAGGGGTAATCTTCTTGAGGTAGTTTTAGTTCAAAGCTACCACGTTGATGCCTTTGGGTTTGTGCTGCTTGGCTAATAGCAGATAGCTGGCGGATCAGTTCAACAACTGCGGTGGGTAACTCATTAGACGTCGGCTCAGTTGGTTCCTGTTGACCATTGAGTGCTGCTTGTTGTGCTTTGATAATGGCTTGTGTTTGTTGTTCGCTGATGTGTTGATCGACCGCGATTACCGTAGGTTGAATCTCAAACTCAACAATTTGTCCAGTATTAGAGTCAAGAATAAGCAGCACAGACATCGCTAATCTGTCGCTACCCGCTATCAATGAGCAGCGTTCTTGAACAGCTTCAGGAAACAGTGGTAATACTGTGTCTCTTAAGTAAACACTGCTACCTCGTTTGAGGGCTTCTTTATCTAAAGGTGAATCGGTTAAGATGTAATGGGCAACATCTGTGATGTGAATTCCTAAGCGCCATCTTCCTTCTGAAGTTTTTTCTAAAGTCAAAGCATTTTCAATGCAGGCAGCGTCTGCTCTTTCTTGGGTGACGATCGCTATTGTGAGGAGCGATCGCAAATCGAGTCGCTGTTTAATTTCAGTTTTGGTGATTTGACTCGGCAAGTTGGCAGCTGCAGCTAGTAAGCTTTCACTAAAACTGCGTGGCAGATCGTGTTTACAGCAAACTAAGTCAATATCCGCAGCTGCTTCTGCACTTCCGCCTAGAACCTGTACCACTCGACCTAGTGGTGGCGACTGTCCTAATGGATAGCGCAAAATTTCGACATGGATGAGGTGTTCAATTGCTTCTGTTAAGTTGATATCGCTTGGTGCTAAGTCAATTTCAAATAATAAGCGGTCATCTAGAGGAACGGCACGAAAACCTTTTTCAGTTTGTTTTAGCCGTGCGAGTAAGCTGTGATTGGCGCGTTCTAAAATTAAGCGAACTTCTCCTTCAGGACTGCGACGACGGCTACCTTCTTTTGTCAGTCGAACTAAAACGCGATCGCCATTCCATGCCGTACTTAAATGGCTTTCGCGGATATAAATATCTTCTGCGCCCTCTTCGTCTTGGATTGCAAAGCAAAATCCCTTACTCGAACAGCGGAGTTTGGCTTCAATAACTCCTTCTTCGGGTAGGCGTCGATACTTACCACGTTCTTTAGCTAAGATGCCAATTTTTTCGAGGACTTCCAAGGTGATATGTAGCTTCGTTAGACTAGTGTCTTCGAGACAATCTAGTTTTTTCTCTAGTACCTTGGCAGCAACTAATTTATCATCATGAAAATTCGCAAGTAATGTAGCGATTGAAAATTCCATTGAGAAAACCGACCTTTGGTCAAAAAATTATTTGTGTTGTCCTTTGGTGTCATGTGTCGTTGCCTACGCAACTGTAGCAGCGCTGAGGGAACTTAAGAACAAACTGCAGTTGTTTTACCTAATTGATAAATACAGGTTCTCTACCCACTTTCTGCAGCTTATGCCTTGATTTCGATTTGCTTGCGGCAGAGTAGCGTTGACATACCATATCAGTGTATTCCTCTTTGTGAGGAACAGCAGGTACTCCACACATTGGATGCTACAACAATATTACTGTTATTCACATCCTTAATATCTACAGATAAACTGTCGACAGATAGCAAGCAACACTAACTGCGATGTGAGTTGGCGACGCTTGATGTCTTAGAAGTGAACGGTACACCGGAATTAAACTCCGGGGAAAAGCGTTCACCGCATTCCGCGGTCACTGTTTGTTAGACTGCAGTTGTGAGTTTAATGATACTGCCGAGCATCGTTACCTTATTTGTAGGATTGGTAACACTAAATTCAGCAGCAAGCAGACACCAAAAGAGTGAACCCTACTATATTTTAGATAAGAAATGTACTTAGGCAAAGGATTTTTCCGGCGATCGCCAAAATAAAATAGTAAATAAGGTAATCCGTGCATACTTGGATGAGGTTAAAAGGAAAACCTACAGGACTTCAAGTGAATTTTTAATCAGACTCAGTTCCAAAGCATGAATTTACTCTCACAAGTTAAACTCTCCCACCTCAAGCAGTAGTTAATCATACTTATGTTGGCGCAATTGTTTTTTGCTCGCTATCCTACGGGCAATCTCCTGTCTGAATTAGTCGAGATTTATGAAGGAAAATTTATTGTACAAGCAACCATTCAAATAGATGGCACAACTCGTGTTACAGGTATGGCAGCCGCAGAAACAATTGAACTTGCGGAAGATCAAGCCCGCGAACGAGCTTTACTTGTATTGATGCAACCTGCTACTACGACACCAGTATCACCAAGCCTGCTGCAGACGACACCGGACACCGCATCCAAACATCAACCAGAAGCCAAATTAGAATTATCTAATTTATTACACTCCCCGCAGCACAAAACTGATCGCGTTTCTGTAGACTCTCCTACTGCTGCAACAAGCGAATCAGATATAGACGTATTGAGCCTCTCAAATATTGACAGCGAGCAAGCACATCCAGTGTGGAATAATGCTACACCACTGCGATCGCGCGATCAAGAATTTCAGGATGAAACAGCAGTTGCCACAGTCGGGTCGCCGATCGATTTATCAGACGCACTGTTAAAAATCGATGTTTTTCTGAAGCGCTTGGGCTGGAGTACAGAGCACGAAAGCGAGTATCTAGAAAGAACTTACAAAAAGCGATCGCGTCAGTTCTTGACAGAGTCCGAAGTCGTAGAATTCCAAAACTATTTAGAATTACTGGCTAAAACAGGTGATGAAATGAAGCGTCTCAAGTGGAGTGTGCAACAAGGAAGAGATTATTTACTTCAAACATACAACAAGCGCAAGCGGACTTCATTGACGCATCAAGAGTTACTGGAATTCTTGCAATATTTAGAATCCCAGCCTTCCTCTCAAGATGTAACTTAAACTAACTCGCAACTGCTACAGGACGATTACCAACTGAAGTACGGTTAATGACTTGATCGATGAGTCCGTAGTTTTGAGCTTCATCGGGAGACATAAAAAAGTCCCGTTCTGTATCTTGCTCGATCCGCTCCATTGGCTGATTTGTGTGCGCTGCCAAATACTCATTAAGACGGCGCTTGTGGTACAAAATCTCCTTAGCTTGGATTTCAATATCAGTTGCTTGTCCTTGCGCACCTCCCAAGGGTTGGTGAATCATGATGCGAGCATTTGGTAAACTCATTCGCTTACCTTTCGTACCAGCACTGAGCAGAAAAGCCCCCATACTTGCTGCAAGTCCAGTACAAATCGTACAAACATCCGGTCGAATGTGATTCATCGTATCAAAAATTCCCATTCCTGCCATTACAGAACCACCAGGAGAGTTGATATACAGATAAATGTCTTTTTCTGAGTCCTCGGCATCAAGAAATAAGAGTTGGGCAACAATTAAGTTTGCTAAATTGGCATCGATTTGTTGTCCCAAAAAAATAATCCGCTCGCGCAACAATCGAGAGTAAATATCGAAGGCGCGTTCACCGCGACCTGATTGTTCAATAACAATAGGAATCATGCTAAATTTGCTCGTTGTCTTAGCTTTTCTTAATTTTATCGAGAAGATGTCTAAATTGGAGCAGAGGAGCGAGGGGCGTTAGCGTAGCGGGACGAAGTCCGGAGCGAGGAGCAAGTTAAAACAATTCTTTTAATTCAAAACTCAAAACTCAAAACTCATAACTCATAACTATTCACTCCCTCCTCTCCGCTAGACTAAGCAAAGACGGCAAATGCAAATAGAATTATGACTAATCGCCTTGCCCAAGCTCAAAGCCTTTACTTACGCAAACACGCAGAAAATCCGATTGACTGGTGGACTTGGTGTGATGAAGCTTTGGCAACAGCAAAAGCAGAAAACAAGCCTATTTTTCTTTCCATAGGCTATTCTAGTTGCCACTGGTGTACTGTCATGGAAGGGGAAGCCTTCTCAGATGCGGCGATCGCAGAGTATATGAATGCTCACTTTATCCCCATAAAAGTAGATCGCGAAGAACGACCTGACCTCGATAGCATCTACATGCAAGCTTTACAAATGATGGTAGGTCAAGGGGGATGGCCATTAAATATTTTTATTGCTCCTGATGATTTAGTTCCGTTTTATGGAGGTACTTACTTCCCTGTAGAACCGCGCTATGGGCGTCCAGGTTTTTTACAAATATTACAAGCAATTCGCCGCTACTACGACACTGAAAAACAAGACTTACTGGCGCGTAAAGCTGCGATCTTAGAAGCAATTCAAAAAAGTGCGGTCTTACCTCAAACTCAACAATCTGCTGAAGATCTCCTGCGTAAAGGAATAGAAACTAATACTAGTGTTATTACACCGCATGATTATGGCACGCAATTTCCGATGATGCCCTATGCCGAGTTAGCGCTACGTGGTACTCGGTTTCATCATTCTTGGCGTTATGACATTAAACAAGTGTGTCAACAGCGTGGCTTAGATTTAGCCACAGGTGGAATTTTTGATCATGTTGGTGGTGGATTTCATCGTTACACTGTCGATCCGACATGGACAGTGCCGCATTTTGAAAAGATGCTCTACGACAATGGTCAAATCGTGGAGTATCTCGCGAATTTATGGGCTGCTGGAGTTCAAGAACCAGCAATTGAGCGAGCGATCGCATTAACTGTGCAATGGCTCAAGCGAGAAATGACAGCTTCTGAAGGTTACTTTTATGCAGCGCAAGATGCTGATAGTTTCACTCATCCAAACGAAACTGAGCCAGAAGAAGGCGCTTTCTACGTTTGGACTTATAATGAGTTGCAACAGATCCTCTCGCCAGCAGAATTAGCGGAGGTGGAGCAACAATTTACCGTAACTCCCCAAGGCAATTTTGAAGGGCAAAATGTTTTACAGCGGCGACACTTTGATCAGTTAAGTGAGAGCGTAGAACAGGCGTTATCCAAGCTTTTCACTGTACGTTATGGTGCAGCATTAGAGTCGTTGGATGTGTTTCCACCAGCGCAAAATAATCAAGAAGCAAAAACTCAAAATTGGTCTGGTCGTATTCCTGTAGTAACAGATACAAAAATGATTGTTGCTTGGAATAGCTTAATGATTTCTGGGCTAGCAAGAGCGTATGCAGTTTTCAAAAAAGCGGACTATTTAGAGGCTGCGCTCGCAGCGGCTCACTTTATTTTGAATCATCAGAGTGTGAATGGACGCTTTCACCGTCTGAATTACGAGGGACAAACAAGTGTGATTGCTCAATCTGAGGATTATGCTTTGTTTATTAAAGCCTTGCTAGATTTGCACCAAGTCATGCAGGAAAAAGACGAACCAGCTGCTTGGCAATTTTGGTTAGAGAAGGCGATCGCGCTGCAAGCTGAATTTGATGAGTATTTGTGGAGCATAGAGCTAGGTGGTTACTATAACACCGCGAGTGATGCAAGTCAAGATCTCATTGTCCGCGAACGAAGCTATGCTGATAATGCGACTCCAGCAGCTAACGGAGTGGCGATCGCAAATTTAATGCAGCTAGCCTTATTAACCGAAGACCTGACTTATCTTGACAAAGCTGAGCAAGGGTTACAAGCTTTTAGTAGTATCATGGATTCTGCTCCGCAAGCCTGCCCAAGTTTATTTTTAGCTTTAGATTGGTATCGCAACTGCACTCTCATTCGCAGTACTCCAAAGCAGTTAGAGAGTCTTCTGGGTGAGTATCTACCAACAAGTGTCCTTGCCGTAGCAACAGATTTACCAACCAATGCTTTAGCACTAGTCTGTCAAGGACTATCTTGTTTACCTCCGATCTCCAGTCAAGCTGAACTATTAGAGCAAGTTTGGCAAAGTCAAATCAGGGGTGAGGAGCGAGGGGGAGCCAGTGCATTGCGGAGGTGTCCTCCGTTGTAGCAACTGGCGTCGAGGGGCGAGTGAAAGAGTGGTTGGTCGTTTCTTAATTATGGACTAGGGGATACTTCAGGAATTGGTTGACTAGGGGGAATGCGTTCAATAGAAATTAGCGAATCCATGACTAACTTAACAATGGGGGCTGCAACTGTAGAACCGTAGGCAATTCCTTTTGGTTCGTCTACAATTGCTAGGACGACGTAACGCGGAGCTTCTATCGGCATCATTCCCACAAAACTGGTAATGACAGCACCACTACGATAGCCGCGACTACTTGTGTTAGCTTTTTGCGCTGTCCCAGTTTTGCCACCAATGCGGTATCCTGGCACCTGCGATGCTTTGCCGCTTCCTTGAAGCACTACTGTTTCTAGCATCTCAACCAGAGTTTGTGTTGTTTTTGGAGAGAAAACTGTTCTGGGTTGCGGTAAACTAGGTTGTTGAAGCCGACCTTGGCTATCTATTAATCCCCTGACAACATGAGGTGTGACTAACTTACCACCATTAGCTAAAGCAGCATGAAGTTGTACAAGCTGAATTGGTGTGAGTGAAAATCCTTGACCGAAAGACGCAGTTGCCGGTTCAATTGGAGAAGAAACAAATTTCGCTTGATTTTTTAACTGACCTCGTGCTTCAAAGGGGAGATCTATGCCTACAGTTTTTCCTATCCCCAGCTTTTGCAGCCAGTTGTAGTAAACATCGGGTTTGAGGCGTTGCATAACTTGCACCATGCCGACGTTGCTGGAGTGTTGCAAGATACCAGTAATAGAGAGAGAGAGATTGTCTTCTTTTTCTGCATTGCGGATCGACCAACCGCCAACTTTAATGGTGTCAGGATCGGGGAAGACATCATTGGGTTGAATGACTTGCTCTTCTAGAGCGATCGCGATATTTATTGGCTTAAAGGTAGAGCCAGGTTCATAAAGATCTGCCAGTAACCAATTTCTAAAGGAGTTGACGTCAGAGTTGAAATACTCATTAGGATTATAAGAAGGCTCAGAAACTAAACTCAAGATCGAACCATCTTGAACATCCATCACAATCACGCCACCACGCTGGGCACTAAACTTTTGCATTTGTTCTCTCAACGCAACTCGTGCAGCGCGCTGCAATCGGGTGTCGAGTGTGAGTTGCAATTTCCAATCCTCACCATGAACAAAGCCCTCAGGAATGCGACCGCTGAGTAATGCCCCGTTACCAGTTTTCCTAAACTCTATTGTTTGTGCTGAGCGCTCAAGTAATTGTTCCTGACTGTACTCTATCCCTGCCTGACCGCGACGGTCGATATCAACATAGCCAACTACATCTGCAACGACATTCTCTTGAGGATACAGACGCGAGTACTCTCGAACTAAATCTAAGCCGTTTGCTCGCAGCTTTCTAAGCTTGTCTGCAACTTCTTCTGACAAAGCTGGGGCTAGCCGAATACCACTTTTCTTGTTCTTAAATCCATCGATGAATAAATCCGTAATATCCGCCGTCGGACGAGCCAAAATTTTAGCAACATCAGTGGCAACGGTTTCTGCTTCTGAGTCACTTTTAAATTGATTGGGATGAACGTATAGCGTGTATACCTGACGATCAATCGCCAAGACGTTATCGTTACGATCGACAACTTGACGGCGAGGAATATACGGATTTACATAGGTGGTCTGTTGCTGTCGCGCCCTTCTCAGCAGTTCTGATGAATGCACAACTTGGAGATGATACAAGTTGCCCGCAAGTACTAAACTACTAGCAAACAATACACCCCACACAAGGATCAAGCGAAAGTAAGGTGTTGTTCCACTTTTTTGGTGTTTATTCAGCGTCTTCCTGGCTTTCTGCTGAGATTTTGTGCTCTGAGTGTTCATTGTTACTACTGTACGACGCCTGCGGTCAAAGCTACCAGGAGGGACTGAAGTAGGCATATGGCAAGATTCTTAAAGTTATGAGTGTTGAGTCGTGAAGTGTTGAGTTTAAGCAAGTTTTGAGTGTTGAGTTAAGAAAGTTTTTAATTCAAATTTCTTTCACTAGCTACTAGTCACTCATCACTCACTCCTCACTCTTATTTAATAACCGGCGGGGTTCGTATCAGACTTAGAATTTTTACGAGTCATAGTTGCCGAAGCAATCGTTTCATCAGGGCGTGCTGGGCGTTGAGGCGCTGGTTTGAGGAAAATTGCCTGCGTGGGATCGGCAGGAGCTAAGCCTGTTTCTGGTTGTTCGGCTTGCTGGGCAATTTTATTTTTAAGCACTTCACTTGCTGTTGTAAGCTGCCTTTCTTGACGTTGTAAATTTTCTAGTTGGCGATACGCTTGGTTCCATGCCCGTTGAGAATACACGGTTCCACTGTAAAGTCCTAGCACCGATGCTATTAAGCAGAAAATTAGCACATTAGAACTCCGTTGTAAAAGACTCAGGCGGAGCAACCATAATGGTTTCCTAGCACTGGGCAGAATTGGCACGCTATGGTTGCGAGTTCTATCTTGAGGTATTTTATTTTGCTTGGCTCGCTTGTCAGGATAACTTGCGGGAACAGCATATGTTGATTTCACAGCATCTTTCCGCTGATAGTTGGTTTCACTTGATTTATAAGCAACACTCATAGACTTTATTGCTTAATAGAGTTATTTAGATATCAAATCAGTCGATTCTGTCTGTGGCTAGCAACTGAGTAGCGCTAGCAACTCATATCAGAATCGCCCCTATCCTATCACCTAGATAGCTTTCAGTTGTCAACTTTCCCAAGGAAGAGATTTACACAGTAGCGATAAATCTCTATTGCTGATAACATCAATTACTACTCCAGGTTTGTTCGTGTTCGGTAGTTGGATATTAACATCCTCACTGACACCAGCAATTTTCTGAAAGTAGCATTGGTTAAAAACCTATGCCTTAAGAAGGAAGACGGTAGATCACTGATGTGATAGGTTATCAAGCTAATACAGTCACGATCGCACTTTTGTAAAAAAAGTCAACAAATGCGGTATCGTAATCAACGAGTAGATTGTTTCTATCGCAATTGGTGAAAAGAGGAGTTATGAACAAAAAAATCCTTGGTTTTGCTTTATTTCTAGGCTTGCTCACCACCTTGGGAGCATGTGACACAGCTGGTACTGGAGACGGGACAACACCTGGCGCTAGCCCAGAGGCTCCCGCTGCAGAACCTACAGTGACTCCAACGACATCTCCATAGCTATTCATTTATAGCTAACGGCATCTCACGGTTGGTCTGTTTAAATAGCTCTTTTCTCTCCTACAAAGCTAAAAGTCTGTTTCCGGTAGCAGTGCTATTTACTGCCTGTGCTACATAACACGACTTCTTTGCAGGAGAGTACTTTTTTGAGTTACTGTTAGCTAGTTCGTAGGAGAAAAGTGATGCATATCCGACTAAATTTCTTTTGATTAATAAAATCAAACAATTAAGAGACTTTTTAATAGAAAAAGTTATTAATTATAAATTATACTCTATGAGTGACGACTCAAATATCTAAACATTGAAATACGAGCAGAAACCCTACAATCCTACTGAGTCCGTTTTGCTAAATTTCCTCAGATTATTGACAATAAGAACAAGTCAGCCAAAGATGCATCATCCTGCAAACAGTTAATGGGTTATGCTCAAAGTTATCAGTAGATTAAGTCTGAGTACTAGTGTAGGTCTTGTGCTGGGATGGCAAGCTGCGTCAGTGTTGGCATTACCACCTCCAGAAGACATACCAGAAGAAGTGCTGCGTACAGAAATTATCACAGATGCGCGATCGCCTATTGATGGCAAACAACTGACGGCAGCAGAATATGCAGATTTGCAAGCTCAGTTGCAAAGCCGCCCAGTAACTCCCCCTCTTTCCCCTCAAGTGAGAGAAACAATTACCCTTCTGCGTCTGCGGCGCTTAATTCGGACATTAATTCCTTTTTTACCAATTTAAATATAAAAAGCTCTTGTGCTGTAGTTATGATGAGTACGGTTATTGAGGACTGCTGAGCAGTTGGTTGCTGATCTTGATACAGCAAAAGATTGCAAATAAATGTAAAGAATATGTATAAATATGACGATAGAAATAACAAATTTGTTTTAGGTAAGGTAGTTTCATGTCTATAACCATCGCCCCAGATCAGGTTGAGCGCATTGTTTGGAACCAACATCACGATCCATTTGAAGTGCTTGGTTGTCATACAGTAGAACAAGATGGCAAAACCGTGTGGGTGGTGCGAGCTTATTTACCGAGTGCAAGTGCAGCCTGGGTAATTCGTCCTGAAGAGCGAATTGAATATCAAATGCATCCGGTGCATCATCCCCATTTCTTTGAGTGTACGATCGACGTTCCCGAATTAGCAAACTACCAGTTAAAAATCAAAGAAGGCGAATACGAACGAGTCATTTACGATCCTTATGCTTTTCGTTCGCCACGGTTAACCGATTTTGACCTGCATTTGTTTTCTGAGGGCAATCACCATCGCATTTATGAAAAACTAGGGGCGCATCCGACAAGTATTGATGGCGTTCAAGGAGTTTATTTTGCAGTTTGGGCACCAAATGCGCGTAACGTCTCTATCTTGGGAGATTTTAATGAATGGGATGGGCGCAAGCATCAGATGCGTAAAGGCGCTACAGGAATTTGGGAATTGTTTATTCCGGAAATAGGAGTAGGCGATCGCTATAAATACGAAATTAAAAACTTTGACGGTCACATTTACGAAAAATCCGATCCCTACGGTTTTCAACAAGAAGTCCGCCCAAAAACCGCATCAATTGTTGCCGATCTCAATGCTTACTCCTGGAATGATGCACAATGGATGGAGCATCGACGTCATAGTGATGCTTTAACACAGCCAATTTCAGTTTACGAAGTTCACTTGGGTTCTTGGTTACACGCTGCTTCAGCAGAACCCGCAACATTGCCTGATGGAGCAACTGAACCTGTTGTTCCTGTTTCCGAACTACAACCAGGGGCGCGGTTTTTGACTTACCGCGAACTTGCGGCTAAACTGATTCCTTACGTCAAGGACTTGGGCTACACTCATATCGAACTACTGCCAATTGCAGAACATCCCTTCGATGGATCTTGGGGCTATCAAGTCACTGGTTACTATGCTTGTACCTCACGCTATGGCAGTCCGGAAGATTTGATGTACTTTATCGACCAATGTCATCAAAACAATATTGGCGTCATTATTGATTGGGTTCCTGGACACTTCCCCAAAGATGGGCATGGTTTAGCTTTCTTTGACGGCACACATCTTTACGAACACGCAGATCCCCGCAAAGGCGAACATAAAGAATGGGGAACTTTAGTCTTTAATTACAGCCGCCACGAAGTCAGAAACTTTTTAGTTGCTAACGCTTTATTCTGGTTTGATAAATATCACATTGATGGTATGCGAGTTGATGCCGTTGCTTCAATGCTATACCTCGATTATTGCCGCAAACCAGGTGAATGGCTACCTAACCAGTATGGGGGGCGAGAAAATATTGAAGCTGCTGAGTTTCTTCGGCAAGCAAATCACGTTATTTTTAGTTATTTTCCTGGTATTCTTTCCATTGCAGAAGAGTCTACCGACTGGCCTATGGTATCATGGCCCACATATACGGGTGGATTAGGCTTTAACTTGAAGTGGAACATGGGTTGGATGCACGATATGCTGGACTATTTCAGCATGGACCCGTGGTTCCGTCAGTTTCATCAAAATAACGTCACGTTCAGCATCTGGTATCACCACAGCGAAAACTTCATGTTAGCTCTGTCTCACGATGAAGTTGTACATGGCAAGAGCAATATAATTGGCAAAATGCCAGGCGATCGCTGGCAGAAGTTCGCAAACGTGCGCTGTTTGTTTGCTTACATGTTTGCCCATCCTGGTAAGAAAACGCTGTTTATGGGGATGGAGTTTGGACAGTGGAGCGAGTGGAATGTTTGGGGCGATTTAGAGTGGCACTTATTGCAGTATGAGCCGCACCAACAGCTAAAGCGATTTATGAAAGACCTCAACCAGCTTTACTGCACGGAATCTGCTTTACATACGCAAGATTTTGGACAAGCAGGATTTGAATGGATTGACTGTAGTGACAACCGCCATAGTGTGGTTTCATTCATTCGTCGCGGCAAAGAACCGGAAGATTTTGTTATTGCTGTTTGCAATTTCACCCCTCAGCCACATTCGCATTACCGCATTGGTGTTCCTGAATTTGGATTTTATACAGAAATCTTTAATAGTGATGCTCGTGAATATGGTGGTAGCAATATGGGTAATCTAGGTGGTAAATGGTCTGAGGAATGGTCTTACCACAATCACCCTTACTCAATTGACTTGTGTCTACCACCTTTGGGTGTACTTATTTTGAAACTCGATCAAGAGAAAACAGCAGAAGCTTTAAAGAGGTAGGAGCAAAAAATGCGTGGCGAATAAATTTGTAACTAAACAAACGTAGACGCGTAGCGGCTTCCCGCAGGATAGTTCACCTCCGTGGACTTAATAACAAGTGAATAAAACTTTTATTTTAGTGTGCGGAGGCACACTTTGTTTTGATAGCCCCGACTTCAGTCGGAAGGCGTCTGTGATTCATGCAAGATAATTTAGCGATCAGTTGTAATGACACACAAGGTTAGTCTGAAATTCTACTTTTCAATCGCTGTTAAGCAAAGAAATAGAATTGACTCATCATGTGTTAGTGCAACTAATCGCTAAGCCTAGCTTTTCATCCCTCTATAGTCGATTATTTGCCAGGATCAGCAATAGTGGAAGATAAAGCGATCGCTTCTAATTGCAATAGCTGGTGGTGGGTAGGAGTCACAGGTTGGTGTAGGCTAATGAGTTGAGCTAGCGTTTTTTTCAGTTGAGTTCTGGGCACAATCGCATCAACAAAGCCATGCTGCAATAAATCTTCTGCGGTTTGAAACTCTTCTGGTAACTTTTCGCGTAACGTTTGTTCAATAACGCGGCGTCCTGCAAAACCAATTGTTGCTTTGGGTTCAGCTAAGATGATATCTCCTAACATCGCAAAGCTAGCAGTGACTCCACCTGTTGTGGGATTAGTCAAAACCGGAATGTACAAAAGTTGAGCTTCGCGATGGCATTCTAACGCAGCCGAAATTTTTGCCATCTGCATCAGGCTCAGCATTCCTTCTTGCATTCTGGCTCCACCAGACGCACAGACAATAATTACGGGATAGCGCTTTTGGGTGGCGCGTTCAATTAAGCGCGTAATTTTTTCGCCAACGACAGAACCCATACTACCGCCCATAAACCGGAAGTCCATCACTCCCAAAGCGACAGGCTGTTTTTCAAGTTGTCCGAAACCTGTTTGCACAGCATCGATTAACCCAGTTTTTTCCTGAGTTTCGCGGATGCGATCGCTATAAGCTTTGCGATCGCGAAATTGTAACGGGTCGGTAGGACTGAGAGACTCATCGAGTGGTTGCCAGGTATTCGTGTCAATCAGCTGTCGGATGCGTTCATTGCTGTCTACCCGTACATGATATCCGCACTCTGGGCAGACCATTTGATTAGCTCTCAAGTCTTTGGTATATGCCAAGACTCCACAAGCCACACATTTACTCCACAACCCATCAGCAATGTCACGCTCTTGGCGTTCCTGGCTAATAGGACCAGATTTTCGCCGATTTGCAAACCAATCAAACAGAGACATTAAACTGTGCCATATTTTGTAGTAGCAATCTTTATCTTAATCAAGTCGGTAGTCGCTTGGAAATAAAATCATCCAATTTTGCATTTTAGATTGTAGAGATTTTATTAAAAAATGGCGCTTGAAGTTTATAGCTAACGTTCCCGTTTACCCTTAGCAGATTGAACAATTTGATGCACTCACTATGTATAAATTTGCTTCAGCCTCGGAGGACGAACCCATCGTGTTTGGTTCTGCTCGTCCTGGATATTGCAACGAGCAAGTGAAAGAGTGGATTGAATTTATGCAGCACCAAGACATAAAGCGTGTCTGCTGTTTGCTTCCTGAATCTCAACTCACTCGCTATTCCCATCTGCTTGATGTTTACCGACAGACATTCGGAATCGACCAAGTTTGTTGGACACCGATCGAGGATTTTCACTTTGCCGACGCTGAAATTCTGATCCGCCAAATTCTACCATTCTTAGCTGCCGCCAATCAGAATCATGAGAAAGTTGTTGTTCATTGCTCTGGCGGCGTTGGGCGTACGGGGCATGTTTTAGCAGCTTGGCTTGTGGCTGGACGAGGATTCTCCAACAAAGCCGCGATCGCAACCGTTAAACAAACTGGAAAAAACCCTTATGAAGCAGTCGTCGCTGCCCCTTTTAAGGGTCGCAATCCTTGGAAAGTTGCTGCGGAACTGAATATGTTGCTGGATGAGTGTAATCGATTTAGAGGGAAGTTAACTTGATGCCGAGCACTATATAGATACATTTCAACTACCGCTACAACCCAAAGCGCAAGCGACAGAACTAGCAAAGAGCAAGATCTAATAATGCTGTTTGCTTGAGTGCAGCAGCAATTTTAATCGCTAGGCTGTATATCGCTGTCCTCAGTTTCGATTGGACTAAGCAAGAGTAACGCAGCCCACCGATCTTGGGCATGGACTTGCACAGCAGCTGGGCTACCACTACCAAAATAAGAAGTGATACCTAAATCAACTATCCGCGCTGGAATATCGTGAGCCGTTAGTAGTTGACACATCAACTCAGCTTCCCAGCGCTTGCTTGTGGTTCTTAAGGTAATCCAAGACACGAGATAATTTTAGCAGAACAGAGAGAACTAAAACTAAAAAATCGTGGCTTTTGTGGCGCAGGTGTCTTCTTTAGGAGCAAGTGATGTCAAAATGGATTTCCTAAAAGCATCCATAGATAACTCTATTGAGAGCATCTTTTACCCAAAAAAATTTGGTCAATTAGACTCATTAAATGTTTTCCCAGAACTTTTGAGTTAACAAAGCATCTACATCTTGGGGAAATGGACAAACATTAAGGAACCTCACATCAGGATAATCTTCTCTCATAGCTGCTAAAGCATCCTGATAAGATTCGGTTAAAATCTCTAACATAAAGCTTTTAAGACTAGGAGAGTACTTAAATTCCTTTTTCAACTCTCCGCGAAAATTGCGAATTTCAATCTCCCAACCTCGAAAGCAGTTAGGAAGGCAAACATAACAACGCTTCAATAAATGTTCTAATAAACGAACTAAAAAACTGTGTACTGCTTTACGTTGACTTATTCCCAAAGATTCAACCTCTTCGATCAAATTCTCCCAATCCAAATCTTCTGTATTTCTTGCTTTCAATTTGCTCACTGTATCCTCAATCCAGAAAGCAAAATCTTGATCGTAGAGGTTTTTTATTTGTGATTGGGTCATAACTTTACCTCTGCTGCTAAAGGGCGGGAAAGATTAAACGAAAGTATGCAGTGAGAATTGCCTCACCACTAAAAATTGTAATTAATGCACCTAAAGCAAGAAAAGGACCAAAAGGCATTTTTTGCCGTCTAGAGAGGATACCCAAGGCGATCGCCCCACCACCAATAAACGCACCAACAGCACACGCTAGGAACCCTGCCAACAGAAGATATTTCCACCCTAACCAGGCACCTAACATTGCAGCTAATTTGGCGTCACCCGCACCCATTGCAGCTTGTCCTAAAACAATTGAACCGAAAAATGCGATCGCATCAAATATCCAAATTCCCAACACTGCGCCCAAGACACTCAACATCAACTGATGTACTACTTCATTGAAAGGAAGTTGTGCGATCAAACTTGCAACGACACCAAACATTAAACCTACAACTAATCCTGATTGTGTCAATGAATTTGGTAGCGTCATTGTATCAAGATCAATCAGTGACAACGCTAATAGCCAACCGCAGAATATCCAATATTCGACAGTTTGCACTGAAAACCCAAATCTCCAAAAAACAAGTAAAAATATTAAGCCTGTCACGGCTTCCACGAGTGGATAACGTATGGCAATGGGAGTTTTACAATGACGACAGCGCCCTTTTAACCACAACCAGCCTAGAACTGGAATATTTTCCCATTTACCTAAACGATGTAAGCAACGCGGACAGCGGGAAGGCGGCGAAACAATCGATAATTTAGCTGGTAAGCGGTAAACAACTACATTGATAAAGCTACCAATTGATGCCCCTAATGCAAACACAATAAAAGTAGCAAAGCTAGTAAAGAGAAAATCAATCATCAGGAGTGATTACAAATGAGTGTAGGGCTTTTTGCCTTCATTATTCCCTACTTCTTTTCAGAAGCACTCTCAATCAGTTAGTAAGAATTAGATTCATCGCTTTCAATTTCTGCAATGGGAATAAATTCCTCTAGAGGTAGAAGAATTGGTTTTTTAGAAAAAAGTAACCTACCACGACATGTTAATCGATGAATTGCTACACCAGTCGGTTGTTCTGCGGTGTCTGAACGCAATTCTCGATAGGTTAAATATATCTGGCGTGCCGATTTTAGTAATATGGGATCGCTCAATTTTAGTAGGTCGATCAAGTTCGTTTAGATTCTATCTCCACTTTAAGGAATTTTGAGTTTTGAATTGAGGACTTTTGTTAACACTCATAAGCGTTACTCGGATTGTTCGAGGACTTGAATTAAAGCTTCACCCATTGCACGACAACCTAAGAGATTCATTCCTGGGGACATAATATCCCCTGTGCGATCGCCGCGATCTAAAACTTGCAACACGGCATTTTCAATGCGCGAGGCAGCTACGGGTTGATTTAATGCGTACCGCAGCATCATTGCCGCACTAAGAACCTGTGCTAAGGGGTTGGCTTTATCTTGCCCAGCAATATCAGGGGCGGAACCGTGGACAGGTTCAAACACTCCAGGACCAGAAGCACCTAAACTAGCAGAAGGTAACATTCCGATACTTCCTGTCAGCATTGCCGCAGCATCTGAGAGAATATCGCCAAAGAGATTACCCGTGACGATCGTGTCAAATTGTTTGGGATAGCGTACTAACTGCATCGCGGCGTTATCGACGTACATATGCGAAAGTTCGACATCAGGATATTCGGCGGCTAATTGGGTGATGCGATCGCGCCACAACTGTGACACTTCTAAGACATTTGCTTTATCTACTGAACAAAGTTTTCCTTGCCGTTTTTGTGCGGTTTCAAACGCGACACGCCCGATGCGGTCAATCTCTGCTTCGGTGTATGCCATTGTATTGACACCGCGTTTTTCTCCGGTTTCGGTAGTGAAAATGCCTTTGGGTTGACCAAAATAAACTCCGCCGGTGAGTTCGCGGACAACCATGATATCGACACCTGCAACAATCTCAGGCTTCAAGCTAGAAGCATCGATTAGCTGTGGCAAAATTTTAGCTGGACGTAAATTGGCAAATAAACTTAAACCCGCACGCAGTGCAAGTAGTCCGGTTTCTGGGCGTAAATGACGCGGTAGATTGTCCCACTTATAACCACCGATCGCTGCTAGTAAGACAGCATCACTGTCCTTGCACATTTCTAGTGTAGTCGGTGGTAGCGGTTCGCCTGTTGCATCAATTGCTGCACCTCCAATGAGGGCTTCTTGAAATTCAAAGCGGATGTCTAGCTGTTTACCCACTACCTTCAGTACATCTACCGCGACTAACATAATTTCTGGACCAATGCCATCGCCTGGTAATAGGGTAATGCGGTACTGAGTCGTCATAGTTTTTCTGGCAACGCTTGCAAATCATTGATCATACAGCAAAGGAGGGGTGAGGGGTGAGGGGT